>JAFGXZ010000243.1 GCA_016936335.1 Fidelibacterota bacterium | reverse complement strand
TTTTCTGGAAGTAGATTTCCCAGTCCTTATCGGTAAAATGATCAGAAAAGCCTAAAATCTGGATGAAATCATTGCCGGTTCCCATGGACACCGGTCCGAAAATAATATCATCGTGACCAATGACTGCCTGGGCGGCTTCATTAATCGTTCCGTCACCACCAACCGGAGCGATATATTTATAACCCTTTTCGACAAAATCAGCCGCCAGTCTCGTCGCGTGCCCAACACCTTCGGTGATGACCATTTCCCCGTCGAGTTTATAGTTGTCAATCATGCGCTTGACGTCATCAACGTGTTTACCGGCATAGCCGTTTCCGGCAATTGGATTTACTATAAAGCCCCATTTTTCGACCCTGGGCATAACCACCCCCCAATCATTCATTAACGATACTGATAACTTTTCTGAACTGCATCCCGGGCAATTTCCATTACTTTCTCATTTGGAAGTTCGCGCAAATCCACATTCTTTAACACCGGGTGAATCACAATTTCCAATTTTCCCCGGGGATCAATAAAGAACCTGGTTTTTGGTTTCAATGAAAAAAATCCATTCAACGTTATCGGAATCACGTCCATATCCGCAGACCTCATGATATGAATAAATCCCTTTTTAAACGAACCTATTTTCCCATCAATAGTCCGCGTTCCCTCCGGAAATATGGCAATCGTCAGGCCGTCTTTGGCACGTTCAATCGCCTGACTGATGGATTCCCGGGATTGTTTCGGCTGTCCCGGTTCAATGGGTACGTAATGGGTCATTTTCAATAAATGCCCAAATCCAAAAATATCCACCAGGTATTTCCGGCCGATCCAGGCGATTCTGGGTACAATTGTCATGATCGCCGGAATATCATAAATACTCGTATGGTTCGCAATTAAAAGATGTTTTTTGGTTTTATCAACATGTTCCCAGCCAATCACCCGAACCCGCTTACCCATCAGAAAAAAAATTCCCTTTGCCCAGACGTACTGTCCTATTTTTACCACCAGCGCCAGGCGCAAATAACTTAATACAATTCCGAGGGTCACAAGAATCGCAGTAAACGAGTATTGTAATCCATAAGCAACCAGTGTATAGAACACAAGGACGGGGCGAAGTCGGTTGGGTGTATTTGAATTTGGAAACATGGCAAGAATTCTAAGGAAATTCATTTAAAATTACAATATGAAAAAATTTTCCCCATTAATTCTTTTAAAAAATTGGTTTGTGTCTCTATTGTAAAATGATTACACTAAGCAAACAGCGGAGGGGAAATGATCATTCAATGGATTTTAGCAGGTTTAATTGGATATCTCATCGGGGCAATTCCGACCGGTGTTATCATTACCAGACTTCTCAAAGGAATTAACCTCACAACTTTCGGAAGTGGCCATACGGGTGCAACAAATGTCAAACGGGCGGTGGGCATAAATGCGGCAATTGTCGCTGCAATTCTGGATATTTTATGGGGCACAATCAGCGTCTGGATTGCCTGGCTGATTACCAAAAATTACTGGATGGCAGCGGCCGCCGGTTCAGCGGCAATCATCGGTCATAACTGGTCGGTCTATATTCGCATGCAGGGAGGTATTGGACTATCGACTCTCTATGGCTCACTGCTATTTTTTCAACCGTTGCTGGTCACCGGAGCGGTTCTGATTTTAGTCGCTCTCCGGATGTTCATGGTCAAAATTCTGCATTTCCATCGAAATCGTGTTACAATATTCTGTATGCTGGTATTCCCCTTAATATTAAAATGCCTGACCCTGCGCCCGGAGGGAATTCTTTTATGCGTTTTTGGCGGATTGGTTATCATTATTAAAACAATCCCCGACTGGAACAGAGTATATGAAAATAAAAACGTTTAAATATTTGTAACCGGTTGAGAAAAATTAAATCTGAGCAACTGAGTGCAATTAAAGCTCCTGGAGATTTACGATGAAACTAATTTTCAATCTGTCACTGGCAGTCATTTTATCCCTGATTCTTACAACGGCAGCGTTTATCCGTTGTTCTCCGGATAGACTTTCAAAAATAGCCGAAAAGCCTGAATTGTTTCGGTCAAATATTGGTGCAACAGGCCCGGAACTCACCATTGAATTCCGCAAAGGGTTTGCATATAATCATCCCTCTATTGCAGTTTGGCTGGAGACCATGGATGGCCAATTTATCCAGACCCTGTTTGTCACCAAATACGTCGCCACCGGTATTTTTGGACACGGCGAACTGGCACCGGGTAAATGGAAAGCCGAACCGGGACCGGCCGTCCGTCCGGCGACCTTGCCGTACTGGCTGCACAAACGCGGGCAAAAAACCGGTATTGTTCCTGATCTCCCTTCTCCTAAAAACCCCGTTCCGGACGCCATTAGTGGCGCAACCCCGGTGGCAGATTTTATATTGAAAACAAACAGTTCCCCGGAAATCCCGTTAAAATTCCGACTGCTGCTGGAAATTAATCAAACCTGGGATGCGAATCATTACTGGACCAACAACAAGTTTCCCGATGATCCCGATTATTTTACTTCCCTTCAGCCGGCGCTGGTTTATGCCGTAACAATCGATCTCGAAAGTGATATCACCGAATATTTTCTTAACCCCGCCGGACACAGTCATTATTCCGGGAAAGACGGAAATCTATACACAGACCTGAGCACTTTTACAACCGCACTCAATATTGCCGATCAAATTATTGTTCACATTACTAACCGGTAAAAGTCATGAAAATCATAAAATATTTTATCCTGATATCAATTATTTCCACTCAACTGCTGGCCCAAAACGCTGTCATCCGCGGACGGGTTTACGACCAGAAGAATAATAATCCCCTGCCTTTCGTTAATGTTATTGTCGTGGGGCAACAAATCGGTGCGGCCAGCGATCTAGACGGCAATTTCCTGATCACCGGCCTGGAACCGGGTTTTTATACACTGATGGCTTCATTTATCGGTTACAAAGTCGCCTATTCCGCCGAAATTCAGGTCAATAATGTTAAATCCGTCTTCGTGGAAATTCCCATGGAACAGCAGGCTATCGAATTTGAACAGGTGACCGTTCGTCCCTCAGAATTCAAAAAGAAAATCGATGCGCCGCTTTCCATCCAGAAAATCCGCCTCTCCGATATAGAAAAAGCCCCCGGCGCCAATCGGGACATCTCAAAAGTCATCCAGTCGTTTCCGGGGGTTGGTTCAACGGTTTCTTTTCGAAACGACATTATTGTCCGCGGCGGCGGACCAAGCGAAAGCCGCTTTTTCCTGGATGGGATAGAAATCCCCAACCTGAATCATTTTGCCACCCAGGGCGCTTCCGGCGGACCGGTCGGCATCATTAATCCGGATTTTATTGAATCCGTGGATTTCTATTCGGGCGCTTTCCCCGCCAGCCGGGGCAATGCCCTCAGCGGCATTTTTGACTTCCAGCAGAAGTCCGGCAACCGTGAACGGACAAACCGCCGGGCAGTGGTCGGGGCTTCAGAAATTGCATATACAATGGACGGTCCCTTTGGTAAAAACAGCAGTTACCTGTTTTCCGTTCGACGGTCTTATCTGCAATTTTTATTTGATGCGATCGGTTTACCCTTTCTGCCAACATTCAATGATTACCAATTCAAGTCCGAAACCATCTTCGATCAAAAAAACAGGTTGGTCGTTCTCAGCCTCGGAGCTCTGGATCAGAACCGCCTCAATTTAAGCATTGAAGACCCCGACGAGGGACAGCAATATATTCTGAACTACCTGCCGGAATCTGATCAGTGGAATTATATGATTGGGGCCAGCTATACACACTTCATGGGAAAAAGTTTTCAGACGTATGTACTCAGCCGCAATATGCTTAACAATGAGTCCTATAAATTCCGAAATAATGATGACAGCAATCCCGACAATAAAATTCAGGACTATGTATCCCGGGAAATCGAAAATAAATTTCGCTTTGAAAACACCTGGCGCGACCGAGGTTACAAAGTCACCCTGGGCGGCGGTCTGGAACATGTCAAGTACAATAATGCCACTTACCAGGAGCTGTTTGTAAATAATGCCCTGTTCATTAAAGATTATTCGTCGGATCTGACATTTTTCAAATACAGTTTGTTTGGGCAGGTCAGCAAACCGATATTTCGTGATCAACTGACATTGTCCGGCGGACTACGTGTTGACGCCAATAACTACTCGAAAAGTATGGCTAACTTTTTAGATCAGTTATCACCCCGGGTTTCAGCGTCCTACATTCTTACAAAAAATCTAAATCTTAATGCCAGCATTGGCCGCTATTATCAGTTACCACCCTACACAAGTCTGGGCTATCGCGATGCCGATGGTACACTAATCAACAAGGTCAACAATCTGAGTTATATCGCCGCAGACCATCTGATTGGCGGTATTGAAATCATTACAGGTATTGATACCCGGATCGTGATTGAAGCCTTTTACAAACATTATGATAAATATCCTTTCTCTGTCAATGACTCCATCAGCATCGCAAGCAAAGGCGGCGACTTTGGAACAATCGGAGACGAGGAAGTCGTATCAACCGGCAAAGGTCGGTCATACGGATTTGAGGTATCGGGACGCTACCGTGTATTTAACGACTTAAGCGGTTTATATTCTTATACCTTTGTCCGCAGCGAATTTGAAAATGCCGTTGGTAAATATATCCCCAGCTCCTGGGACAGCCAACATATTCTGACCCTGACCATGTCAAAACCATTGAAAAACAACTGGCAGGTCGGTACCAAATGGCGTTTTGTCGGCGGTCTGCCGTACACTCCCTACGATCTGGATAAATCGGCGCTGGTTACAGCCTGGAGTACCCAGGGTCGTCCATTCCTGGATTATTACCGATTCAACACAAACCGTCTGAATGATTTTCTGCAACTTGACGTGCGGGTGGATAAAACCTTCAACTTCCAACGCTGGTCGTTACTTGTTTACCTGGATATTCAGAATGCCCTCAATTCGCAATCGGAACAACCGGACATTATTATCCCGGAAACCGATGCAAACGGAAATTATATTATTATCAATCCAAATGATCCTTTTGTTGAACAGCTTTATCAGCTGAAGCGCATACCATCCAGTTCCGGTACACTGTTGCCGACCATCGGAATCACCGTAGATTTTTAGACTGAAGCATTTGAGCGATGTCACCAGTAGGCAAAGGGCGTCAGATAGAGATTCCAGCTCTCCTCTTTTTCCGCTGAAAATTGCTTCTGTTCAACATCGTATTCACGGCGGTTTTCGTAAATCACGCCCACACCCAGGCCGACCATCCATTTCCGGAATGGTATGACTCTTCCGTAAATATATTTGAATCGTGAAATGCCACTCTCGTTGTTGGAAACCGGCAACTGCAGTTCAAATTCGCTGACACTGTTCTGACTCCAGCGCCAGTCGAACTTGCCCCGGTTCACTCGCTTGCGGGAAATACCAAATAAGATTGTATTGGCAATCTCGTCCAGATTATAAAAGCGGTATCCAGCCTTGATGTCCCAGTCATATGAAAGATCCGCCTGGGTACTTTCCCCCTTCAGCTTCCATTCAACCCGGTGCCAGTTCGACCGTACCAGACAGTTATTGAAAATCTGGTAAGCGCCGCCGGTAAGGACCAGCCCGCTGGCGCCGGTGGCGGCGACAACCAGTTCCTCGGCTTCGTTCATGCTTAAAAATGGCGCCAACTGTCCGATAAAAAAGCTGGCTGACCAGGGCTCCTGATAACCGCTGCTAATACTGCCGATCAGGTTGATGTCCTTGAATACGGTAAATTCATCATAAAAATCTTTATAACTGCTTTTAATCCAGGCCGAAAGCGCCGTCGTCGGATATAGCGTCATCTCAAAAAGCCCATAGCCGGGTTTATAGGAACGGAAAAGCAGGTCCCGGTACATCCGACTCTCATTTTCCTGAAAAATATAAACCGGCTTGTTTTTCTGAATCTGGTAAAACAGGCTGATATAACTATGATAAGGATCCAGGGAAAAAGCCGCACCGAGATCACGCTCGAAAACCGTCCAGCGGTGATGCCATTGTGCCAAAAGGGAGCTATTGATTGGCATTAGTATAACAAAAATTAAAAACAACGTTTTTCGGTGGTAATTTTTATGGAACATCATTAATTGCATTGGATTATAACTTACACAATCAGAGTTTATTTGAAAAATTCAATTTTTTCCATCAAATTTCAACAATACAATCAGGAGACGACAACAATGTCATTAGGAAAAACAGCGGTTGCATTAAGCGGTGGAGCCGCACTCGGTCTGGCCCATGTCGGCGTCCTGAAAGCCCTGGAAGAATTCAATATCCGTCCGGCTTTCCTGGCGGGCACCAGCGCCGGCTCAATTATCGGAGCCTTTTATGCCCGCGGCTTGTCCATTTCAGAAATCGAAGACATCGTATTATCCATTGACCGGATGAAGACAATTCATCTGCTTTCTCCATCTATTCCTCTCGGCGGTCTGATGGACCCCAAAAACTTTGTGTCCTTCATGGAAGAAATTGTCGGTAAAAACACCCTGATCGAAGATCTTCAAATCCCATTTGTAGCAGTCACAGTCGATTTTCGAAACGGCAACATTCTATATCTGAACAAAGGCCGACTTGTCGATGCGGTCCGGGCAAGTATTTCAATACCCGGTGTGTTCCGGCCCTTGAAGGCCAACGGCTCACTGCTTGTGGACGGCGGACTGCGGGAGAACCTGCCGCTGCGGGCATTGGAGAAATTTGACTATGATACACTCCTTGGCGTCAACGTTCTGAAGACCCGCCAATTAAAACTTGACGGCCTGTTTACCGGGATCAGTGTGGATAAACCCCAAAAACCCAACGACAATGAGCCGGACAATTTCCTAGAACGCATAACAAACGCCATTCAAATCAACAAGTTGAAAAAACTTGACCATCTGCCGCGCTTAACTTACGTCGGTTACCAATCGATCTTGATCCTGCTCTCTGAACTTTCAAATAAAGAAATCCTGGCCAGTAATCCTGATCTTGTGCTGCAAATTGATATGTCAGGTTTCCAATTCTGGGAATTCTGGCGTGGTAAAGAAGCCATCGAGACCGGGTATCGGGAGGCATGTGAACAGTTGACCGATTTTTTTAAGGACTGAATTTTGCCGGTGTATCGGGAAAACCGGGACAATTCACCGATTGATCATTGCACCTGTCGTGTTTTCATTGTAAAATATATCAAATCAACAACATCGAAAGGGCAAATTTTAAAATCACTTCAATAATTACTTTTTATCGGTATATTTCTTAACCGCCGCCGATCTATTAATCGTGGGGCAAAAAAAGTGGGAAAGTAGTGAAAATCTCTGAAATTTATAGCCGATTTTATCAGACCATGGATGAAATAATCATCATCCACGAAATGGTCTATGAAAACGGATCAGCGGTCAATTATCGCATTCTGGATGTTAACCCGGCCTTCGAAAAAGCCTACAATCTGTCGAAAACGGATGTCGTCAACCGACTGGCGACAGATGTTTATCAGACCATTGACCCGCCGTTCCTTGACCGATATATCACGGTTGTTGAATCATTACAACGCGCCCGTTTTGAAATGCAGTTGAACAGAACTGATCAAAAATTCCTCGTATCTGTTTATCCGGACCATGGAAAGCGTTTTGTTTCCATCGCCACCAATATCAGCAATCTGCCGGAATCCGATCAGGCAAATAATCTTCACGGCAGTTTGATAAACATCTGTGCCAATTGTAAAAAAATCCGGGATAGTGAAAATAAATGGGAGCCGGTTGAAGCGTTTATTAACAGACATAACAATGTCCGGCTGTCCCATGGTATCTGCCCCGATTGCATGAAGGTTCTGTATCCCGGCTTTTTAAACAAAAATAATACGGATATTGAGACGTAACTATGAAAAATACAACAGACAACAATCCCACAAACAACGTGTCGGAACTCGAAAATAACAACGCCCGCTTTCAGGATCTTTTTGACAACGTCAGTGATATCATTCAGTGTATTGCTCCGGACGGAACATTTCTCTATGCCAATCGGGCCTGGTATACCACCCTGGGCTATTCGGAAGAAGAGCTGGTGTCCATGAATATTTTCGATATCATTCACCCCGATTGCAGCGATCACTGTATCGGGCTTTTTACTGAGGTCATGCAGGGGCAAGACATCGGTCGCTTTGAAACCGATTTCATTGCAAAAGATGGTCGCAAGATAACTGTTGAAGGAAGCGTCAACTGCCGTTTCGAAAACGGAAAACCGGTCAATACCCGGGCGATCTTCCGGGATATTACAGAACGAAAAAAACTTGAGGCGGAAAAAGACGCTCTGATCCAGCAGCTACAAGCCTCTCTGGAAAAGGTCAAACTGCTCAACGGCCTGATCCCGATCTGCGCCAGCTGCAAAAAAGTTCGCGACGATAAAGGCTATTGGAACGATGTGGAACTCTATGTCCGGAAACATTCAGACGCCGAATTCAGTCACGGCATTTGCCCGGATTGTATAGCAAAGCTTTATCCCGAATTTACAAAGAAAAAACATCATAAAAGTTAAAAACAATGAATAAATCTTTTGAAAGAACGACTGCCAATTCACTGACCAAAATCAGTACCGAACAGCTGCGACTAATCGTTGAAAAAACCAATGAGATCATCTTGGTACTTCAGAATAATTTAATGGTATATTGTAACCAAAAAGTCGTTGAGCTGGCTGGATATTCTGAAGAAAAATTAAAGAATACACCCTTCGTTGAGTTCATCCATCCCGATGATCGTCCGCTGGTTATGGAACGCTATAAGAAACGACTTCTTGAAGAAGACGTACCGAATATCTACTCCTTCAGACTCATTAAAAAGAACGGTGAAATCATCTGGATCCAGGTGAATGCCGTAGCGATCCAGTGGAACGGACAGCCGGCCTCCTTGAGTTTTGCAACAAATATCAGCTTTCAGCGGCTTACCCAGCAAGCCCTGCAAGAAAGTGAAGAAAAATACAAGAACATTGTCGAAATTGCACACGACGCTATCGTCATTCATTCCGAAGGAAAAGTCGTTTTTACCAATCCGGCGGCTATCAGGCTGCTTGGCATGAACAGCACAGCGGATTTGATCGGCAGACCAGTCATTGATTTTGTGCACCCGGATTACCGGGATTTCGCAATTCAGAGAATCCAAAAACTGCTCAAAGGAGAAAAAATCCAACCCCGTGCAGAAGAGGTGTTTGTTCGTTCGGATGGAATGCCTGTTTTTGTCGAAGTCTCAGGAATTCCAACAACATTCAACGGAAAACCCGCCATCCAATTAATCATCCGGGATATCGGCGAACGTAAAAAGCAAATAGAAGCTCTGGAAGCCAGCGAACGAAAATACCGCGAACTCTTTGAAAATCTGCGGGACGGCTGGGTCTCCACCGATATGGACGGTCATTTCATCGAATGTAACCAGGCCTTTCTGGATATGCTGGGCTATTCTATGGCGGAAATCAAGGAAAAACGGTACGCAGATCTGACCCCGCAAAAATGGCATCAGTACGAACAAAAAATCGTCCGCGAACAGATTATCAAGAGGGGTTATTCCGGCATTTATGAAAAAGAGTATATCCGTAAAGACGGTACTGTGTTTCCGGTCGAGTTATCTATCTACCTTCAGACCAATCCATCCGGTAAACCCATGGGGATGTGGGGATTAATCCGGAATATATCAGACCGCAAAACAGCCCAGGATGCGATCGCCATCAGTGAACATCTCTACCGCCTGACCCTGGCCAACATTTCAGATGCCGTCTTTGTAACCGACAATTCGGGTAATTTTACATTCGTCTGTCCCAGCACCGAGATTATCTTCGGATATACCAAAGATGAAGTCGTCAGTATGGGCAAT
>JAFGXZ010000242.1 GCA_016936335.1 Fidelibacterota bacterium | reverse complement strand
TTCTATCTTTGAATTCAACTACAATTAAACGTGCCAGAAGTCCCGTAATTCAAATGGCATTATTTTAACCGGACAGTAGTGATTTTGCAAATAATTCTCCTGTCGCTGATTTCTATTGTAATAATTGTAGATCAGAATATGAATTAAAGAGTAAAAAGGATTCTTTTAATTTCAGAAGAATTGTTAATGGTGCTTATCAGTCAATGATTGAAAGAATAAATTCATTAAATAATCCAAACTTCTTTTTCTTAAACTATTCCAGTTCCGATTTAATTGTTAATAACTTTATTGTCATACCAAAGCATTACTTTACAAATGATATTATTGAAAAAAGAATACCATTAGGACAAAATGCAAGAAGAGCAGGTTGGGTCGGATGCAATATCCTTGTACAGGATATTCCTGAATCTGGCAAAATACATATAGTAAAAAACAGACAAATAGAACCTCTGGAACAGGTAATGAAAAAATGGGAAAAAACATATTTTCTGGCAGACCAGAAACAAAAAAATAGAAGTTGGATTATCGAAATTATGCGAATTCTTGATAAAATCGAAAAGATCAATTTTACATTAAGCGAAGTATATAAATACGAAAGTGAATTACAGAAAAAATTTCCTAATAATAAATTCATTAAAGATAAAATTCGACAACAACTCCAACTACTTCGAGACAAAGGATTGATAGAATTCAGAGGAAATGGGAAATATTCAAAATTGTGACGCCACACAGTGATTACAACAAAACCTTTTAAATCTTCTCCAATATCTGATCACCCATCTCCGCCGTGCCGACTTTTTTCCCGCCTTCCTGCCAGATATCACCGGTGCGAAAACCGTCATTCAAAACATTTTCTACAGCTGATTCAATCGCTTCGGCGGCTGCGACCATATCAAAGGAATAGCGTAGCATCATGGCGGCACTGAGAATCTGGGCAATTGGATTGGCAATGCCCTGGCCGGCAATGTCCGGGGCTGATCCGCCGCCGGGTTCGTACATCCCGAAACTCCCTTCGGCAATACTGGCGCTGGGCAGCATACCGAGACTACCGGTCAGCGCCGCCGCTTCATCGGACAGAATATCACCGAACATATTTCCGCAGAGCATCACGTCGAATTGTTGCGGATTTTTCGTCAATTGCATGGCGGCGTTGTCCACATACATCGGTTCATATTGCACATCAGGATATTCTTCAGCAACTTCTTCAACAACCTGACGCCAGAAAACCATGGTCGTAAGGACATTGGCCTTGTCAATGGAAGTAACTTTACTGCGTCGTTTCCGGGCAATATCGAAAGCTACCCGGGCAATCCGTGTAATTTCCTCGCGGGAATAGATCATCGTGTCAAATGCTGCCTCGGTATCATCCGAACCGGTCCGGCCTTTCGGTGTTCCAAAATAGATGCCGCCCGTCAATTCCCGAACCACCAGAATGTCAAAACCTTTGCCACTGATGTCGCTTCGTAAGGGTGATGCAAAGGCCAACGCGGAATACAATTTCGCCGGACGCAGGTTGGCGTACAATCCAAAGACCTTACGCAAACCCAGCAGGGAATTCACTTCAACTCCACGCCATTTATCCGTATTCTGTTCCCGCACCGGACCGCCCACAGATCCAAATAAAATCGCATCGGATTCACGACAGATTTTCAAAGTTTCTTCAGGCAGATGACACTGATAATCATCCCAGGCTGCGCCACCGACGAGAGCATGGTTGTATTCAAATGTAACATTATATTTTAATTGAATGGCATCCAAAACTTTCAATGCTTCCTGCATCACTTCCGGACCGATGCCGTCGCCGGGCAATACCGCTATTTTTTTTACGTCCATCACTAATTTGCCTTTCCCGCGATATAATTCAACAATCCTCCGGCATTGATAATGTCCCGTGCAAAATCAGGAATCGCCTGAAAACTGTATTGATCATCTTTTGTCCGGTTTGTAATAACACCTTTTTCAACATCAATTTCCAATTCATCACCGGAATCTGTTTTTTCACTGATTCCCTTACATTCAATTGCCAGAAAACCATTATTGATACAATTACGATAAAATATCCTGGCAAAAGTATCAGCAATCACGGCCCGGATTCCGGCACCACGCAATGCCCAGACCGCATGTTCCCGGGAACTGCCACAACCGAAATCCTCACCGGCAATGATAAAATCGCCTTCTTTGACCTTTTTAATAAATTCCGGGTCGATATCCTCCATGGCATATCTGGCCAGATCGGTTTCCTTATCCATGTTCAGATAACGGGCTGGAATAATCTCATCGGTATTGATGTGATCACGTTTATAACAATGTACTTTTCCTGTCATGGTTTCTCCTGTAAATATTTCCGTGGATCGGCGATTTTGCCCTCTATGGCCGAAGCGGCAACAGTCGCCGGACTGCCTAAATAGACTTCCGACTTCGGGCTGCCCATGCGACCAACGAAATTCCGGTTTGTGGAACTGATACAGCGCTCACCGGCAGCCAGGATACCCATATGTCCGCCCAAACAGGCGCCACAGGTCGGTGATGATACGGTTGCGCCAGCTTCCATGAATATATCCAAAAGTCTTTCTTTATTCGCCTGTTTCCAGATATCTGTTGTTGCCGGAATCACGATCATCCGGGTACTTGAGGCCACGCTTTTTCCCTGTAAAATCTCTGCCGCCACACGCAGGTCTTCAATCCGCCCGTTGGTACAGCTGCCCAGATAGGCTTGATCAATGGGAATGTCATTCAGTTGCGATACCGGTTTGCCATTACTCGGCAGATGAGGCAGCGCCACAATCGGTTCCAGATTCGCAACATTAATGTCGATCACCTGGCAGTATTCAGCGTCGGGGTCGCTTTTATATATTTCAAACGATGTATCTGTGCGTGCCTTGATATAATCGATGGTCTTCTGATCCGGATTGATGATACCCGATTTTCCGCCGGCCTCAATCGCCATATTACAGATTGTCATCCGGGCTTCCACCGATAATTCATCGATCAATTCACCGGTAAATTCCATGGTTTTATAAAGAGCCCCATCCACGCCGATTTGACGGATGATTTCCAGGATCACATCTTTCGAGTAAACACCTTTACCAAGTTTGCCGCTCAGACGAAAAAGAATCGTTTCCGGCACTTTGAACCAGAGTTCTCCGGTAGCCAGTGCCGCCGCCAGGTCGGTACTGCCGACGCCGGTGGAGAAAGCACCCAGGGCACCATGCGTCGATGTATGACTGTCACCGCAGATAATCGTTTCCCCCGGACGAACATGCCCCTGCTCCGGCAGAAGCGCATGACAGACACCGTGTCGACCCAAATCGTAAAATTGTTCAATTCCCTGTTCTTTGGCCCAGCGTCGGATCTTTGCCACCATTTCGGCGGATTTAATGTCTTTATTCGGCACAAAGTGGTCTGGCATGATGACGACCCGTTCCGGATGTGCGACCTTCGATAGTCCCTTTTCAGCCAGCATATCGATCGCCGGTGTGGTGGTCACATCGTGACACATGATCACATCGATTTCAGCATTAATTAATTCACCGGGTTTTACGGCTTTACGACCACAATGCGCCGCCAGAATTTTTTCCGTAATTGTACTTCCCAAGATTGGCTCCTTTATCCCTGCGCCAGAATTTTTTCCTTATAATTCAGCGCTTTATTGATTCCTTTTACAATTGCCTTGGCGCTTGCCTGGATAACATCTTCATCCACCGCCCGGGCGACAAACATATTAAACTGTTCATCGCTGAGTTTTATCGAAACATCGGCCAGTGCGTCGGTTCCTCCCGTGATGGCTTTCAGATGATAGTCCTGCAATTTCAACGACGGATCCACCAACTGCCAGATAGCATTACTGATTGCATCTACCGGGCCGTCTCCGATTCCTGCTGCGATCTTCACTTCGCCATTGACCCGTAATTTCACCGAAGCCGTGGGTGTCATGTTTGATCCGGTGACCACCGAAAATTCCTCCAGCTTGACAAATTGCTCATCTTCGGACAATTGATGGGTAATGTCCCTGGCGATGGCTATAATATCATCACGCTCAATAGACTTTTCCTTGTCCGCCAATTCTTTGACACGATCCGTGATTTGAGTAATTGTTTCCTTATCAAGCCGGAAGCCCTCCTCTTCAAGAAGTGCCGAAACAGCATGTTTTCCGGAATGTTTACCAATCACCAGGTTCTCGCCGGTCCAGCCGACGTCTTCCGGCGTCATAATTTCATAAGTCTGTTTGCTTTTCAAAACACCATGCTGGTGAATTCCGGCTTCATGCGCAAAGGCGTTGACACCAACCACTGCTTTGTTTCGCTGAACATCGATACCGGTCAGGCTGGAAACCAGGCGACTTGTCTTATAAATCTCTTTTGTATTTACATTCAGATTGACATTATAATAATCATTGCGGGTGACTAGATTCATGATGATCTCTTCTATTGAGGCATTTCCCGCCCGCTCACCGATACCATTGATACAGCCCTCCACCTGGGTTGCACCGGCGGCCACAGCCGCCAGCGAATTGGCTACAGCATTACCAAGATCGTTATGACAATGCACGCTCACCACAACGTTTTTTGCTTCCGGCACTTTTTCAAACAGGTAATGAATCCGGTTGGCAAATTCCTCCGGTTCGGAATAGCCGACTGTATCGGGAATATTGATCGTCGTTGCGCCGGCTGCTATCGCGGCTTTGACAACGGCACACATATAATCAAGACTGGTCCTGGCAGCGTCTTCCGGCGAAAATTCAACATCGCTGCAATATCCCTTGGCTCTTTTTACGGCTTTAACCGCTAAATCAATAATCTCATCTTTGCTTTTCTGCAGTTTTTTTTCACGGTGCACTTTTGATGTAGCAATAAATGTATGAATTCGCGGTTTCTGCGAATATTTCACCGCCTCCCAGCAGCGATCGATGTCGCCATCATTCGCCCGCGCCAATCCGCAAATCGTCGGTCCTTTGACGTTCCGGGCAACCTGTTTCACCGCCTCGAAATCGCCATCCGAGGCAATCGGAAAACCGGCCTCAATTACATCCACACCCAAACGGGCCAGCTGATGAGCGATAACGAGTTTTTCATTGGTTGTCAACGAAGCGCCGGGACTTTGTTCACCATCCCGCAATGTTGTATCAAAAATAATAATGTTTCGCTTTTCCATAATAACTCCTGACTATATGTTCCCGTTTCGGTTTTTCATTAAATAATAGGAGATACTATCGGTCAATGCCTGCCAGCTGGCTTCGATAATATTTTCCGAAACACCTACCGTATTCCAAGTTTTTTTCTCGTCACTGGATTCGATCAGAACCCGCACTTTCGCGGACGTCGCAGCATTTGCATTAATTACCCGAACCTTGTAATCCGAGAGGTGCATGTCATCGATTTCCGGATAGAAGGGGGTCAATGATTTGCGGAGGGCATTATCCAGGGCATTGACCGGTCCGACCCCTTCCGACGCTGTATGCTCCATGCGATCGTTGACAGTCATGCGTACCGTGGCCTCGGAACGGATTTCATCTTCCTCATTCTTTTCAATCAGGATTCGAAAACCCCGCAAATTAAAGTAGTTTTTATATTCATTTTTTAACTTCTTGATCAGCAATTCCAGCGACCCTTCTGCGGCTTCGAATTCATACCCTTCGTGTTCCAGTTGCTTCAATTGCCGAACGATTTCCGGAATTTTTTCCTTATCGGATTCCAAATCCACGCCTAACTCTTCAGCTTTGAAGACAATATTGCTTTTCCCAGAGAGATCGGAAACCAGCACACGCCGTTTATTGCCAACGGTTTCTGGTCTGATATGTTCATAACTGGCGGAATCTCGCATCACGGCGCTGACATGAATGCCACCCTTGTGAGCAAAGGCACTCTTGCCGACAAACGGCGCATTATTGGGATGAACCAGGTTGGCGATTTCACTGACATAATGAGACAATGCGGTTATTTTTGCCATATTTTCCGGTGGGATACACGAATATCCGGCTTTCAATTGCAGGTTCGGAATCACACTGCAAAGGTTGGCATTTCCGCTGCGTTCACCATAGCCGTTAATGGTTCCCTGCACGTGGACAGAACCATTCTGAACTGCTGCCAGACTATTCGCCACCGCCAGGCCTGAATCGTTATGGGCGTGAATTCCCAGTGGCGCAGTTACATTTTTCCTGACTGTCTGTACGATATCTGCCACTTCATTGGTCAAAGTTCCGCCATTTGTATCACAGAGCACAAGCACATCGGCACCGGCGCTCTCAGCGACTTTGAGACATTCCAGCGCATAATCCGGATCATCCTTATACCCGTCGAAAAAATGTTCGGCATCGAAGATCACCTCTTTGCCATTCTCCTTCAGAAAGGCCACACTTTCGCAGATCATATCCAGGTTCTGCTGCTTCGTCACCCGCAGGGCTTTCTCCACATGAAACACCCAGGTTTTCCCAAAGACCGATACAGCCGGAGTTTCCGCTTCCAGCAATGCCAGAATATTGGGATCCTCTTCAACTTTGTTTTTCGCGTGTTTCGTCGAACCAAACGCCACTATTTTTGCCTGATTGAATTTTTCATCCTTTGCTTTCTTGAAAAACAAGACATCCTTGGGATTTGATCCCGGCCAACCGCCTTCGATATAATGAATTCCAAATTCGTCCAGTTTTTTCGCAATATGTAATTTGTCCTCAAGGGAAAACGAAATATTCTCACTCTGAGAACCATCCCGCAGGGTAGTATCGAACAATTTTACCATCGAGTATTGCATGTCATTTCCTTTTTTTCAGCCAGGCCATCATCCCGCGAAGCTGCTTACCTGTGTTTTCAATCAGCAATTCATCGTGTTCACGGCGCAAAGCGTTTAATGTCGGGCGACCGGCCTGATTTTCCAGAATCCACTCTTTGGCAAAGCGTCCGTCCTGAACCTCCCGAAGAATGGCCTTCATTTCTTTCTTTACATCATCGTTGACCAGTCTCGGTCCGCGTGACATACCGCCATATTCAGCCGTATCGCTGACGGAATAGTACATTCCGGCAATTCCGCCTTCGTAAAACAGGTCAACAATCAGTTTCATCTCATGGAGACATTCAAAGTAAGCGATTTCCGGCTGATAACCGGCATCAACCAAGGTTTGAAAACCGGCTTTAATTAATTCCGAAACACCGCCACAGAGAACCGCCTGTTCACCAAAGAGATCGGTTTCGGTCTCTTCTTTGAACGTCGTTTCAATAATGCCAGCCCGACCGGCGCCGATCCCGCAGGCGTGGGCCAGGGCCAGGTCTTTGGCTTTTCCGGTAGCATCCTGGTAAATCGCTATTAACGACGGCACTCCGGCACCAATCTCATATTGTCTGCGAACCAGGTGCCCGGGCCCTTTGGGAGCTACCATATAAACATCCACGTCTTTCGGCGGAACAACCTGTCCGAAATGGATATTGAAGCCGTGAGAAAAAACCAGGGCTTTTCCGGCAGTCAGATTCTTTTTAACTTCTTCGGTATAAATTCGTTTTTGCAATTCATCGGGAACCAAAATCTGAATGACATCGGCTTGTGCGCTGGCATCACCAGCAGTCATCGGTCTGAAACCATGACTCACAGCCAGTTTGTAATTATCACTGCCTTCGACGTCCGCAACAATCACTGTGTATCCACTTTCCCGCAGGTTCTGGGCCTGGGCATGCCCCTGGCTGCCGTAACCAATAATCGCAATCGTTTTCTCTTTTAACATATTCTGATTCGCATCTTTGTCATAGTACATTTTAATCGCCATTTTTATTCTCTCCTTTTTTTGGTAATTGATATTCTGCCATTGCAAATTCACCGCTACGGATATATTCTTGAACTCCATACGAACGAACCATTTCAATAAACCGGTCGATTTTTCGGGGTGTTCCAGCCAATTCCAGTATTACATGGTCCACAGCCACATCGATCAGATTGGCCTTGAATACCCGCGCCAGATTGAAAAAATCCGTCCGGTTTTCTTCTTTCACGTCCACTTTTAAAATAATGTATTCCCGAACGATATAATTATCCTTATGGGAAATATCGGTAACCCGAACGGTATCGACCAACTTGTTGAGTTGCTTGATAATTTGTTCGATATGTTCTTCACTTTCCTCGACTACAATACTGATTTTGTATATATTCGGATCTTCTGTCGGGGCACCAATCGCACTTTCAATATTATATCCCCGCTGTGATAAAAGACCGGACACCCGGGCAAGTACTCCCGTGCTATTCAGAACAGTAATAATAATTGTGTGTTTCTCTACCATGTTTAGTCTCCTGTCATCATATCGCTTAACGGTTTCCCGGCCGAAACCATGGGAAATACATTTTCTTCACGTTTTATAAAAAATTCCATTAATACCGGTCCATCAGCAGCCAATCCCTTTTTCAGAACTTCATCCACCTCATCTTTAGTTTTGGCCCGGTAACCAAGCATCCCATTTGCCTCGGCAACTTTGACTAAATCCGGTAAATATTGTGGTGGACAATTCCCATTCGGTCCGCGACATTCAGCCGGGCAATTCGGTGTTTGTTGCAGACAAACCCGGGAATATTTTTTATCCCAGAACAGATCCTGCCATTGCCGAACCATTCCGAGATAAAAGTTATTTAAAACAATAACTTTAACCGGGATTTGATTAATGGCACAGGTCGCCAATTCCTGGATATTCATCTGGATTCCGCCGTCGCCGGAAATGCAAACGACTTGCGTGTCCGGATTGGCAACCGCCGCTCCCATCGCAGCCGGAAGACCAAATCCCATGGTTCCCAGTCCGCCGGAACTTAGGAATTTTCGCGGATGACGATAATGACAGTACAATGCTGACCACATCTGATGCTGACCAACATCGGTAACCATAATGGAGTCTTCATTGACAAATGTGTTCATCCGCTCAATCACGTATTGCGGATTTACCAATCCATCGTCGTTATTTTTATAACTTAATGGAAATTTTTCCTTCCAGAAATTCATCCGTTCGTTCCATGAGTCCCTCGATCGAACGTCAGTTTTTTCAATTATCTGCTGTAAAACAGCTTTCGCATCACCAACAATTGGAATATCAGCTTTGATGTTTTTTCCAATTTCTGCCGGATCAATATCGATATGAGCGATTATTGCATTTGTAGCAAATGTGTGCTTCGGTCCGGTGATTCGATCATCAAAACGAACCCCCACACCAATTAATAAGTCACATTCCATTAATGCTTTATTGGCTGCGACACGACCATGCATTCCGGGCATTCCCAGGAAATCCGGATGATTAAAGGGAACCGAACCAAGTCCCATCAACGTCACAACCACCGGAATCTGTGTTTTATCAATAAGCGCCAACAGATCATCTGTTGCCCCGCTACTAATAATACCGCCCCCGGTATAAAGCAGAGGTTTCTTTGCCCGGACGATTGCATCAACCAGTTTTTTTACCTGACCATTATTGCCCTTTTGGGCGGGTTTATATCCGGGCAAGTTGATCGTTTCGGGATATTTGTACTCTTTCAGTTTTGCGTTTGCCACATCCACCGGAATATCAATCGAAACCGGCCCCGGTCGTCCCGTCCGGGCAATGTGAAACGCTTCTTTGATCACCCGTGGGAGATCATTAACATCTTTAACAAGATAGTTATGCTTGCAAATCGAACGGGTCAGACCAACCATATCTGTCTCCTGGAAAGCATCAGTCCCGATAAGCCCTGAAGCGACCTGACCACTGATGACAATAATCGGAGAGGAATCCATCTTTGCCGATGCAATACCGGTAATCGTATTAGTCGCGCCCGGTCCCGAGGTCACCAGGCAAACACCAACTTTCCCCGTTGAGCGTGCATAACCATCGGCAGCATGAGTAGCCCCCTGTTCATGCCGTGTTAATAAAAATTTGATTTCTTTGGTAGAGTAGAGAACATCAAAGATCGGAATAACAACACCACCGGGATATCCGAAGATGGTATCAACACCCTCTCTTTTCAGTCCGTCTATTAAAATTTCAGATCCATTCATAATTCCCTCATGATAAGTCATATCTATCTATAATTCCAAAATTGCACCTCTGCTGGCAGATGCTGCCATCTTTGCATAACGTCCCAGAACACCATAATCCACCCGGGGTTTTGGTGCTTCCCAGTTTAATTTTCTTGCAGCCATTTCATCATCGCCAATCAATACATTCAGTTTTCCGGCAGGAATATCAATCACAATCCGATCTCCATCCTGAATCAAGGCAACTGGCCCGCCATCAGCCGCTTCCGGTGCGATATGACCGATACAGGCACCGCGTGTACCACCGGAAAAGCGACCGTCGGTAATCAGCGCAACACTCTCACCAAGCCCTTTTCCTATGATATAGGATGTAGGCGACAGCATTTCCTGCATTCCAGGTCCGCCTTTGGGCCCTTCATAACGGATTACTACCACATCACCGGCTTTAACTTTATTATTGAGAATCCCTTCACAGGCTTCTTCCTGGCTGTTAAAAATCACTGCTGGACCTTCGAATCTTCGCATGGATTCAGCAACACCGGCGTACTTCACGACACTGCCTTCCGGCGCCAGGTTACCACTGAGCACCGCTAATCCGCCTGTATTACTATAAGCGTTTTCAAGCCTGTGAATTACATTTTCATCGTTTATTTCAGCATCTTTAATATTTTCAGATAATGTCCTGCCGGTCACGGTTTTACATTCGCCATTCAATAAACCGGACATTCGGTGAATTTCCTTCAGAATGGCACCGACCCCGCCAGCACGATCGACATCTTCGATGTGATATTCACTGGATGGGGATACTTTGCAGATATTCTTCACTTTTTTAGAAAGATCATCAATGCGTTTAATATCGTATTCTATTCCCGCTTCGGCTGCAAGCGCGAGGGAATGCAATACCGTGTTGGTCGAACCACCCATGGCCATATCCAGAACCATAGCATTATCAATGGATTTCTGCGTAATTATTTCTGAGGGGTATAGATTCTCACAAACCATTTCCACAATACGCCGGCCAGCCAGACGATACAAGTCCTTTCGTCGTTCATCTTCGGCAAGGATCGTCCCGTTTCCCGGCAATGCTATGCCGATGGCTTCACAGAGACAATTCATGGAGTTTGCGGTAAACATCCCGGAACAGCTGCCCCAGCCGGGACAGGCATTTTCTTCGATATCCGCCAGTTCGGCTTCCGAGATTTTTCCCTCTTTAAATTCACCGATACCTTCGAAAACCGAAATCAGATCGACGGTTTTACCACTGGAGGTTTTCCCTGCCCGCATCGGACCACCGGAGACAAATATCGTTGGAATATTGACCCGCGCCGCCGCCATCAACATGCCCGGTATGATCTTGTCACAATTGGGAATACAGACCAGGGCATCAAAACTGTGCGCCCGGAGCATAGTTTCAACGGAATCGGCAATGATCTCGCGGCTGACCAGGCTGTAGCGCATGCCCATGTGTCCCATGGCAATTCCATCACACACCGCAATGGTATTGAATTCAAACGGTAAACCACCAGCGTCATAAACGGCTTCTTTAACAATTTTTCCGACAGAATCGAGATGAACATGGCCCGGAACAATATCCACATAGGAATTGGCGATGGCGATAAACGGCCGGTCAAAATCCTGCGTTTTTTTCCCCGTTGCTCTCAGCAAAGCCCGGTGGGGCGCTCTTTCCAATCCTTTTTTTATCTGGTCACTATGCATAACTAATCCTTTTCGGGTAATAAAAAAACCCCTTCCGTTTCGGGAAGGGGTTTAATTCTTTTATTTCTCTGGAATTTAAATGGCCCCTTCCCTCCCGTTCAGCAGCAGAATAATCAGGCTAATCCAGAGAATAATGTTGTCTATGTGGCGGTTTAAATTCATTTTATTAAACATTCAAATTGTTGATGTGGATTTTAACCCTATTTTTTTTTAGTGTCAATTAAAAATTCTTTTTCAAAGGAAAAATATTACAATTCTCGTCTATTGTTCTTACTTTTAAAAAGAATCCTATTTTTGAAAGAAAACCTTATGCGCCAATCCGTAATTCTTATTTGTTCATTGATTTTTACAATTTCTCTCCAGGCTGAAACCTATAGAAAAGTGCAGATTTATTTTTCTGATAGAACAGAATTGCGGGAGATCATGCGTTCCAATTTAGCTATCGACCATGCTGAAATACAGAGTGATAATTCTATCATTGTTTTCCTCAATGACACCGAATATCAGTCGCTGCAAGATCTTGGCTATCGCCACAAAGTCTTGATCGATGATTGGCGGGAATATTATCGCAAGCGCCGGAAAATGACGGTGCCGGAAAAACAGACCCAAATCCGGAAAAGTGCTAATAAATACAATGTCACCGGGTTTAAGTTTGGCTCTATGGGCGGGTTTTACACTTATGCTGAAATTGTTGCCGAACTGGATAGCATGCGTCTCAAATATCCCCATATTATCAGCATCAAAGATTCCATCGGACATAGTGTAGAAAATCGGGCGTTGTGGGCTGTTAAAATTTCTGATAATCCCGACATTGCGGAAGATGAACCACAGGTTTGTTTCGACGCCCTGATCCATGCGCGGGAAGGCGCCTCAAATGCCACGATCATGTACTTCATGTATTATTTGCTGGAAAATTACGACCGTGATTCAGTGGTGACCTATCTGGTCAATAACCGGGAAATTTATTTTCTGCCCTGTTTGAATCCTGACGGGTATGAATACAATCGCCTGACCGATCCCAATGGCGGCGGCATGTGGCGCAAGAATCGCCGGGATAATGGGGACGGTTCTTTTGGCGTTGATCTGAATCGTAATTTCTCCATCGCCTGGGGCTGGGATGATAGCGGCTCCAGTCCGGACGGTTATTCCGAAGTGTACCGCGGCACAGCAGCAATATCCGAGCCTGAATCTCAATATTTCGCCGAGTTTGTTCGCTCGAAACAATTCCGGACTCATATCAATTATCACACCTACAGCAATCTGATACTTTATCCATGGGGTTATATCTCTGATCCCACGCCGGATAACGATATATTTTTCGAATATGCCGGTGATATAAGTCAATATAACGGATATGGGTATGGCGGTGGTGATGCCATCGGTTACTTTTCCAATGGCACCCAATCGGACTGGATGTATGGCGATCAAACGAACGGTAAGAATAAAACCTTTTCATTCGTCATTGAAGTAGGAACTTCCGGCGATGGATTTTGGGCCGAAGAAGAGCGTATTATTCCTCTGGCGCAAGCCAATGTGGGTGCTAATCTGTATCTCTGTTGGCTGCCAGGCGGATTTTCAGCGGTGGCAGGTCATAATCTGGCACAATCTTATTTTCTGCCAGGAGATTCTGTGGGATGTAAGTTCATCGTGAAAAATCGCGGATTGGCTGACATTGATAATATTCAAATAAATATCGAATCTTTAAGCCCCTTTGCATCAATAAATAAATCTATTCAGAAGGTTTCCAAATTAGATGTTTGGTGTTCTGATACTCTGAGTACGGGGATTGAATTATCACTGGAAACGCCGGTCGGTGAAGAAGTTGTACTAACCGCAAATACCTTCTATTGGAATCTGCTCATGGATATCGATACAGTTCGATTTTTTGTGGGACATCAGGCAGCAATCTTTTCCGATTCCGGTAGCACCTTTGATTACAACTGGGATCAATACTTTTCAAGCAGTTCAAATATTTGGCAACAGACGGACACCGATTTCCACAGTTCACCAAGTGCTTATACCGATTCAAAAGATGGTAACTACGCATCAAAAACCACAACATCTATGACTCTGGCAGAACCAATCGATCTGACCGGATATAACCGGGCTCGCCTGTCATTCTGGACCCATTATGAAATTGAAACCAACTGGGATTGCGGTATGGTTCAAATCAGCAACAATGGTGGTTTTACATGGACAGCTTTAAATGGTATTTATACCAATCCCGGTTCCGGAACCGGTGCTCAAATCACAGGCGTTCCGGTCTATCACGGTTTTCAAACCGATTGGGTCCAGGAAGACATTGACCTGTCTGCTTATGTCGATGAAACTATCCAGCTACGCTTTGTACTGAAATCCGATAATTACGTCGAATATGACGGCTGGACAATCGATGACATTCGGGTGTACTATTATGGTATGGAGAATTCCACAAACGCTATCACAAAATCCTTAACAGATTTCCAATTTAATCTTGAACCAAACTATCCGAATCCCTTTAATCCGGCCACCCGAATTTCATACCAGATCGACAGACCGGGACATGTCAGTTTATCGATTTATGATCTGCTGGGTATTAAGATCGCGGAACCGGTCAACCGTTATCAGACATCCGGCGAATATAGTTTTTTGTTTAATTTGAATGCCATTTCACCCAAACCGGGATCGGGAATTTATATCGTGGTCCTTAAATCCGGCGACCGGCAGCAGACCCGCAAGATGATGATATTAAAATAGAAGGCTCAGCATGGAATCCATTCAATCAACTATTAAATTCATCGAAAAAAGACTAAAAGAGCTGGGTGATCCAAGCAAGATACCCGCCATGGCCCAATACGGCATCACCCCGGAGCAGACCTACGGGGTCAAAGTCCCTCATCTGCGTGAAATTGCACACGATTACCGAAAAAATCATGAAATGGCGCTGGCGCTCTGGCAGATCAATAACCGCGAAACCCGCATCCTGGCATCAATGATCGATGATCCGAAACAACTTACCGAAGATCAGATGGAAGCCTGGGCAATGGAATTCAGCTACTGGGAAATCTGCGATCAGGCCTGTATGAATCTCTTCGAAAAACACCCGTTGGCCTGGCAGAAAGCGATCGAATGGAGTAATCACGAAAATGAAGGGAAAAAACGGGCGGCCTTTGTACTGATGGCACGCCTGGTGGTCAGCGATAAAAAAGCGGCGGATGAAAAATTCACACCATTCTTCCCCTTAATTATACATGAATCCACCGATGAACGGAATCTCGTAAAAAAGGCCGTCAACTGGGCATTGCGGCAAATCGGCAAACGTAATAAAAATCTGAATCAAAAAGCAATTCCGGTAGCCGAAAAAATCGCGACCTTTAATTCCAAAAGCGCCCGCTGGATCGCCGCGGACGCTTTAAGGGAATTGAAGAGTGAAGCTGTGCAGGAGCGGCTGGAGGGCTGAGTTTATTTCAACAACAGCATTTTTTGGGTGCTGCGAAAACCATCTGCATTCATAAGCAGGAAATACTGTCCTGAGGGAACTTCCTGTTCCGCATCATTCTTCCCATTCCAGATCGTCTGATAATAGCCCGGTTGTTGTTCGGAACGGATTAGCTGGCGGATTCTCCGTCCGGTGATGTCGAAAATAATTAATTCCACACGGGCATGGCGGGGAACCTCGTACCGGATTGTAGTACTGGGATTGAAGGGATTAGGATAGTTTGGATAAAGCGTAAACCTTTCGGGTATTTTTTCCGAAGACTCTGTTCCCAGCGCCGGATCCACGCCCCAGCGGCCGATATTCGGCGCAGCACCAGAATAGCAACTATCGGGTAAATAGAATAATGTATCACCTTCAAAAACAACTAAATTGGTTCCCGTTTCACGACACGGTGAATCGGCGGTCAGGTGATAATCAAAGGGATCGCCACCAATAAACAGCGGGTCGCTGTCAAGATTGCAATCCAACCAATGTAGAACTCCGGAACCGTATCTTATCTTGTCTATTCCCTCATAAATATTTGAATTCGCAATTGTAATAATTGGTTCTGAAGGATATGCTGCAATCTGATACTTGCCGTTTCTCCAGAAAATCGAATTAACAATAAATATCTCACACTCAAATGTATTTCCATTAATATCTGTCCATGAACCAAGATGTATTCCACCAATATAATCACCATTATTTACAATTGTCGAATTAGATATCTTCAGATTTGAGCCGAGACATCTGATTGCTGAGCCGTACCTCGCGGAATCATCAGTAATTGCCACAAAATTCATCTCTACGGATGAATTATTAATCATATAT
>JAFGXZ010000241.1 GCA_016936335.1 Fidelibacterota bacterium | reverse complement strand
TCGCTTACTGTTGTGTAACTGTCTGGTTTTTCACCCGCATTGGCAACAAAGATTTGGGCGTTCCCGGTCTCGGAATCATCAAAATGGGTATAAAGAGTTGATCCAGCATCGTGGAATTCTGTCCAGGCTTTATCTTTCAATTTATAGCTGTGACAGGTTTTGAGGCTGGTTTCAAGGTGGGTGTAAATTTCGAAAGGAACAGTTGTTTGCAGGTTGCTGGTAACAGTGATAAAAGCAACCATTGCCGGCTTGTGCTTGCAGAAATGATAGCTTATATTGATTGTTCTTTGTTCGTCGCTTTTTCGGAAATGGGCTGAAAACGGGGTCAGTTCGAGGTCAGAGGATTCCAGGCCAAGCCACTGCTTTGGCTGATCACCAACCTTTAATCCAAGGGACAGCACGTGATACTGGTCACGTTTCCAATAGTCTTCACTTAAATCGATGCTATTGGCAACCGGATAAAAAAAGCTTATGCGGTTGAGTAAGGGTGAACTAGCATGCATCTCGATGCCAACATATGGTCCACCGATCTCGATCTGCGCCGAGCCGCCTGTTTCCTTTACCTGTAGTTTTTTTCTCAGAGAATTATAACGATGAACGGTTCTGCAAGAATAACTGCAAAATAACAGACAAACAAAGAATAGGATAATTTTTTTCATTAAAACACAATTCCTGCGGAAAACCACTGAATATCTTGCAACTGGCCGAATTCGGAAAACGAATAGTCCAATCGAAGTGGAATTTTTGTATTCTGTAAATTTATACCCGCTCCAAGTGTCAAGCCTTCTTCGGAATCGTGCAGAAACAGACTGTGATACCCCGCTCGCAGAAATGCCCATTCTTTCATAGCGTATTCAAATCCTATGTTCATACTTTCAGTGTTATCAGTCGGTTGAACGGCGTCCACAGCAATCGTCAATCTATGAACGGGATTCTTCATTAACTCCATTGCAACACCGACCTGGAAGGTCAGAGGCAGAGGCCAGGAATCTGTTTGCAGCTCGGCAAAAATTTTATCATTATTTCCCAATTGTGTTTGATCAATATCATGATATACGAACAGGTCTTCCCCTTTCATTCTCATATCAATCCCGAAATTGGTGAGAGATGCGCCAATACGCAGGCCGTAAAAGTTGGTGGTGAATAAAGATCCGATATCAATCGCAACACCAGAGGCAGCTTCTTTCCAAATCTCTTCCCGGATATACTTTCCGGAAAAACCAATGGAGAATCTATCGGTGAGATTCACGCCATAGGAGACGGCCAATGCGACGCTGCCCGCACGAAAATATTCGCCGGTTCCCAACGGTCGTTCTTCAGTGCGAACCAACATATCATCCATACTGAGAGATGTAATGCTGGCCCCAAATGCCCCAAACCTGCCCGCCGGCAATACAAATCCGATATAGTCGAAATTAATGTCTGCCAACCACTCACTGTGCATAAAAACGCCCTGTGCTCTATTGAGCCGGGCAATGCCGGCAGGATTCCAATATAATGCGCTCACATCATCAGCAGAGCCGACAAAAGCTCCGCCCATCGCATTTGCTTTCGCTCCCACACCGATTTCTAAAAATGGCGCCGCCGTAATGCCAACTTTAGTCACGTCGGAAACCACCTGTCCCTGAACAAAATTGCCAGTGAAGAGAAAGAGTGAGATGAAGAGGAAAAAGGCTTTATTATCCATAGTGATTACCTTTAAGATTATTTTAAAAGCAATAGCTTGTGTCTATCGTAAAATGAATTTATTTTCATTTCAAAGAAATAAACACCTGTCGCTAAATTATCGCCTCTATCATTTTTTCCATCCCAGATGACTGAATAATAGCCGGATTGTTTTTCATCATTTTCCACTATTCTCACTTTTCGGCCCAACACATCAAAGACAGCAATTTGGACGAGGCCGGCTTCCTTGATTTGGTATTTTATTGTTGTGCCGCCATTGAATGGATTCGGATAGTTTTGCAGCAGGGCCGTGCAGTCCGGATAGCGTGGTGAGTGAGTATTTTGCATACGAGTATCGCCGGCGTAAATATTGTCAATTTCTTCTTCTGACAAGGCGTAACTGTAAATTCGAATATCATCCAATATGCCCTTGAAATTGTACGATGTATTGAATGGAAGAACTCGGCCGATAGTCAGATCGATATCCGTTGTGAGCAATTTGCCCGAGTGATTTGATTGACTATCCAATTCTCCATTAATATATATTTTGACGACGGCGCCATCATAAAGACAGGTTATGTTGCAATAGCTGTCAATGGCCATCTGAACATTTGAATCCAAGTCCTTAATGCCATCATCGGTTTTTATGGTCCAGCGAAGGGTCCTAGAGTTTGGAGTAAGTGATACTTTCCATCGATTCTCCCAGTTGCCATGAGAAATGGGGTGCATTTCAACAGTTAAAAATTCTGCGACATTCATCCAGAAATTGACCGAAATCTCTTGAGTAAAATTCAATAAATTATGATTGCGCACGCTGATAAAATCATCCACACCATCGAAGTAACAGGCTTTATTTTTGTCGCCAAAGCGATCGTCGACCAGCGTCGCTCCATATAAAAGTCCATCAAGATCGAAGCCGCTTGCATCATCCGCGTTTCCGTCAAACGGGTAATAGGCAATGGGAAATCCAGTGCCGATATCGCTAAAATTGAGTACAATAACGGCTGTGCTGTCCGTCGCCTGTCCGCCATATTCGTCATCTACAGTACATCCTATATAATAATAACCAGGAATCGCTGGCGCCGCCCAGACAGCAGAGGAATCTGCTCCGTCGATCGCACCAAATTGACAACTCCAGGTAAATGAGAGCGGATGGTCATCCGGATCCTTTGCCGCACAGGCAAAGACAATCTTTTCATTTAAATCAGCTCTTTTTACATCTGTGTAAAT
>JAFGXZ010000240.1 GCA_016936335.1 Fidelibacterota bacterium | reverse complement strand
GGGTAAAGCCTATTATCCGGGAGAAGGTCTGCAGGTGAAATTCGAGGCGCGTCAATCCCAGAAAATCGGTCGGCATTTTTCCTATACCCAGGACCCGGCCCGTTTTGAGTGGGGTCCGATCAGTTTCCAGAAATATTTGAAAGATATCGGAGCTTTTTTACCCGATGATTATTTCAGCCGCAAAGTTATCACTGATCCGTCGCTAGGCGATGGGATTTCTTTCGTATTACCAACATACAATCGGGCCCATTTAATTCACTATGCCATCGAATCCATTATTGATGTCCGTAAACGCGTCGATCCCGGTATTCCCATCGAATTGATAATTATCGATAATGGCAATGATAATACACCGGAGGTAGCCCGGGTATATGTTGAAAAATATCCTGATCTGATAAAATTGTATAAAGTATCGGGAATGACGTTAGGAGGCGCCCGGAATTACGGGGTTTACAAGGCTCAAAACCGAATAATCGGACAGCTGGATTCCGATGATGTATTGATTGGCGATCCTGTCACGAAGATATTGAAACAGTTTGAACGGAGTGGCGCTGCGGCGATTATTGGTATATATCAAACGGCTGCCCGTAATTCTGAAACCGGTGAGCTGACCCTGGATAATCAGATCATTCTCCATGATGAGTACCTTTGCAACCAGAATAATCCGTTGCTTCAGGTTTGTATTCCAGGTCCGGGCGCACCACGCTATTATCGGAGAGAGGCCATCATTACAGCAGGTGGTTATCCCGATTTATTATACGGTGAAGATGCAGCATTGTCGGATCAACTTCTGATGTTGGGTTATATTATTGAACGCAATCTGGATGAAGCGAATTATATCGCTGTTCGTCACAGTTCCAATACTGACAGTGAAGAATTGGGTTCCGATGTCCTAATTCGAAAAAATTACTCAAAATATTCATTTAAGTTATCTATCATTGAAGAATTGAAACATTTAGTGTTAAGTAATCCATATTATCATAAATTTAATAACCGGGTTGGATTCTGATATTCAATCCGCACAATTTATGAATTTGTATGACCACCATTTAGACGATTCCGAACTCCAACCGTTTTTTATTGATAAAAATACTGTCGATGATAACGCCAGAGCGGCAGCGCTTGTACGTCAGCAGAGCGATCCGGTAAGGGGGTGGCCCCGATATATTCGAAATTTAGATGCCTATTCCCGGATTCTGAGAGACCATGTCAATGTTCAGGGCATTGACATTGTTGTTACGTTAAATGAAACCCGGGCGCCCAGCGTCACGGCAAAAACCTTTGAGTCCAAATGCATAAATTCCGGACCGTGCATGTTGTGTCATCTGGATATAGAACAGAAGGGGGTATTGACGCTCGATGATCGATATTTGATTCTGGTGAATCCCGGGATCACAATTCCCGGTGATCTGACGATTGCTTCTGTTAATCATGAACCACAGATAATTGTCGACTCTTTTGATGATATGGTTTCACTCTCAAAAATGCTGACAGACTATTTACTCTTTTTTAATGGTGCAATGGCGGGTGCGTCCAGCTCCCATTTCCATTTTCAGGCCGGCATTAAAAACACACTCATTGCCGAACGACAGATTGATCGACTACTGGATGGTCTCCCGGTTGGAAATGCGGAATTGGTACCGTTGCATAAAAGTGACACCGGTCGGATTTTTTTTCTAAACAAGTATCTCCGGGCGGTATATCTGATTGAATCGACGGATGATCAGGAATTAATCCGATTATTTCAACAGTTCTTTATTGATTTACGAGCCATGAATCAGAAAATGATTCGAAACATTTCCAATGTGCCTGATTTTGGCGGGAGTATTCGCTCGCTGAATATGGATGAAACGGAACCCAGAATGAACCTGGCACTTAAATATTTTCCGGAAACATCAAAATATCAATTGTTAATATTTCCGAAAATATTTAATCGTCCGTCTGTTTATTTTAAAAAAGGTGCACAACAAATCATCGTCGGTATGGCAATTAAAGAATCCCTGGGAAATCTGATCAGTTGCAGAACGTCGGATTATCAGAAATTGCTGGAATCAACGAAATTAATATCTGAAATTTATAACGATACATCTATCAGTACTGCAATGGCAGATGAACTGAATCAAAGTTTACGAACAGTTTTTTCATTTTGATGCTCTTAGGGGTCCGTACTGATATAAATGGGCAGACGGTGAAGGTCTCCGCTTTTCGGTGATCAACCTATCCCGCTTATGTCAAATATCACCGGAATAAATCGGCATGCGATCCTGTTCTGACAAGATAGATATTATCCTGATCCTGTCTCCAGATCAATAGCCAGTCCGGTTTCAGGTGACATTCCCGATAACCTTCCATGCTCCCATGTAGGAAATGCGCCTTATACTCGTGCGGGACTATTTGATCATTACATAGCAGCTTCAGAAAGTCGGATAAAACCTTAAATTCAAGCCCTCGCCGCTTTAAGCGTTTCAGATCCTTTTTGAATTGGCTTGTTGGTCTAAGGATTTTCATTGAGAAATACCAAGCGCCTGAAACATTTCATCGGCATCGGAATATCCTTCCAGGTCTTTACTGGATTCGACTTCTTGCATAGCCTTTACAGTTTCATCGTTTGGGATTCTGACCGCAAAGGGCAGTCCACGATGAAAAGCGATTTCACGCAAATAGAGATCAATTGCGCCCGACATTGAGATATTCAGTTCCTTTAAAACCGATTCGGCTTTGGCTTTGACTTCCTTTGAAACTCTGACATTTACGGTTGCATTTGAGTTCATGTTAAAAACCTTTTCTTTATCTGCCTGAATATACACAAACGTAACGCAAATTGCAACACAAGTTATTAACAAAAAACATGACCAGCCGCCCGGAGTTTTTCCAGGACTTCAACGCCTTTCTCATAATCGCCGGTCTGATACTCTGCGTTTAAATAATCGGCTTCCATCTGATTAAATTTAAATCCCAGCCCTTTTAGAAAGTCATAATCAGCGGTCACGTTCTGCGCAACGGTGATCTGTACCGTAATTGTCACAAGTTCGCCACCGTCGCTTTGTTCAGTCCTGCCAAATTCAGTAATTGATTTCATTTCATCGTTCATCTTGCCTTCCGGTTTTAATTGGTTAAAAAATATATTAAAATCCGTATCCAGTTGCGTATCCGGTTTACGGTGTCGAAATCTGCTAAAATATACAGGTTTTGGATAAGTTCCGGATGAGTAAACAGGAAGTCATATTGGCATAATTTTTCTTGTAATTTACCGTCGGTAATCATAAACTTAGCCGCTATTTGAGCCCTCGTAGTTCAAGCGGATAGAACGGGGGATTCCTAATCCTCTGATCTGGGTTCGAATCCCGGCGAGGGTACAGGATGACTGGAAAAAAGGAGAAAAATACATGTTAAAGCCCAAGAAGAAGATTTTAAAAAAAGAGATTAAAAAAGACCCTGTACTGGAAAAAATTTCCCAGGTCGAGCATTATGTTCGTGATAAGGGAAAATTCCTTAGTTATGTTCTGCTAGCTGCGTTGGTGATTTTAGTGCTCAGTATTGCAATGATCCGGTCCAAGAGCAAGGCCAACCAGGAAGCCGCCGGTGAACTGGGGATTGCCGAAATGGCTCTTGCGGTTGGGGATGTTGAGAATGCCATTGTGCAGTTTGAGGCACTGATCGATAAAAATCCGGGAACCAAAAGCGCCGGAATGGCGACGCTCATGTTAGCCAGTTCCTACATGTCAAAAGATGATTTTGAAAATGCGGAAATAAATTACCGGAAATATATCTATGACTACGGCGATGATGATATGTTCGTCGCGGCGGCATACAACGGACTGGGTGTTTGCCTGGAACGTATTGGCGAACAGCAGCAGGCAGCTGAATATTTTGAAATCGGCGGTAAAAAATCACCCTATGTATTTTTAAAATATGAGTGCTATTTCAATGCTGCCAGAAATTACATCAGCGTTAAAAATATTGAAAAAGCAGAGTCGGTTCTAAAAAAAATTCCTGCTGAAGAACTGGATGCCAAATACAAAACAGATTATGATGTCCTTAATGCAAAGGTCAAAGTACTAAAAGGATAAAGGACAATCGTAAATAGAGTTGCATAATTTATTTAATTACCGTATATTTCGCCGTTGAAAGTGGGTTGACGTACCCACTTTTTTCATATGGAGAAAGATGATGACAGTTGCAAAAGAAAATGTAAAATTAATTATTGATCGGATTGTTGAGGAAAACGGCGCCTATCTGGTTGATTTTGCAATTACCACGCAAGGAAAACACAACTTCATCAAGATTGTAATCCAGACCTTATCGGGAATTACTCTGGATGAAATTGCTGCGATAACCAGGGCCATCAATGCGGATGAGACTTTGGATTTGCTGATTGAGGGATATCATCTGGAAGTCACATCGCCGGGGATCGATTTCAAATTGACGGAATACCGTGATTTCCCCCGCAATATCGGACGTACATTAAAAATATTCCATACATCTTCATCAATGAAATCACCGGTTACCGGGATTTTACGTGAAGTTACCGAAGAGAAATTAGTTCTGGATATTAAAGGTATCCAGAAAGTGCTTCAGTTCAATGAACTTGATTATGCAAAAGTTGAAATTAAATGGTAAGATAAACCTGGAGGAGTTACCAATTGATAAACCGTGAAATAATTGAGGCGTTTTCCCAGATTGCCCGCGAAAAAAATGTCGATCGCAGTGAACTGGGTGAAATTATTGAGAAAGTATTTCTCACTTTGATTGAGAAAAAATATGAGACTACTGAAAATTTTGATGTCATCGTGAACATGGACAAAGGAGAGATTGAAATTTATCAGCAAAAAACTATAGTTAACGAGGTGACGAATCCGGTCACAGAAATTAGTCTTGAAGATGCCCGGGTTCTGGAGCCCGGTCTTGATGTAGGTGATCCCTACATTGAAATTATTGATCCGACCAGTTTTGGCAGGCGGCTGATTTCGCATGCCAAGCAGATTTTGAATCAGCAGATTCTGCGGGTTGAGAAAAATGCCATTTATGAAGAATATTCCAAGAAGATCGGCCAGATAATCATTGGCGACGTCCATCAGATTCGCCGCGATGCCATATTTATTAACATTGGCAAAGCGGAGCTGAAAATGCCCCGGGAGGAGCAAATTCCGGGTGAACGTTATCGCCGCGGCGAAAGCCTGAAATCAATTCTCAAAGAAGCCGTTCTTGGAACCGTCGGGCCGGAAATTATTGTATCCCGGGCCGATTCCCTGTTCCTGATTAAGCTTTTTGAAAACGAGGTCCCTGAAATTTATGACCGTACCATTGAAATTAAGAAAGTTGCCCGACATCCGGGTGACCGTAGTAAAGTGATTGTCGAATCCAATGATCGCAGGATTGATGCGGTTGGTGCCTGTGTAGGAATTAAAGGCAGCCGTATTCAGGCTATTGTCCGGGAATTGAACAATGAAAAAATTGATATCATTAATAACAGCAGTGAACCGGAAATTTTAATCACCAGAGCATTGTCTCCGGCGAAACCGTATATGCTGGAAATCGATGAGGAGAAAAAAACCGCTTTGGCAATTTTTAACGATGAAGAAATTTCCGTAGCCATTGGTAAAATGGGACAGAATATTCGCCTGGCATCGGAAGTTACCGGATATACAATTGATGCGATTAAGAAATCCGATTACGAAATGTCTGAGTCGGAAACAATATACCTGGAAGAGATAGAAGGGCTGACAGAACACAACTGGAAAATGCTCTATTCCGTCGGTATTGAAACCGCAGAAGAGCTACTGAATACTCCTCTGGACGAGCTGGTAAGCATTAAAGGTTTGGGCGAAAAAACGGTTGAAAAGATTATTGCGGTCGTTGACGAAGCACTTGAAACCCGGAAAAGGGAGTTGGAAGCCGCCCGGGAAGCCGCCCAGGCAGAAGCAGCGAGCTCCGATGATTTCGACGATGAAAACGATGAATTTAGTGACGAAATACCGGATAACGATAAACTCTCCAATGATGAAAATGCCGACGATATAGTCCAGAAGTAGAAACACACTGACTGACCATAACAGAAAGTTGGATATGACTGACGATTCAAAAGTAAAACAGAAACGTATTTTCGAAATTGCTAAGGAACTAAACATCTCTCACATCGAGATTATCGAATTTCTGAAAAAGGATAAAATCCCGGCAAAAACAATTATGTCTCCGGTAGATGAATCAACTTACCTGAAAATATTGGAAGAATTCGCTAAGGAAAAAGATATCGTCGAGCGTTTTCGAAAAGAACGAGCACGGCGGGAAGCTGAAACAAAACGAAAAGCCGATGAAGAAGCCCGGTTAAATGCGGAAACCGAACGGAAAAATATTGAGTCAGAAGTCTACCAGCAAGCAATCCC
>JAFGXZ010000239.1 GCA_016936335.1 Fidelibacterota bacterium | reverse complement strand
TCGGTCAGTTGAGTTTTCAGGTTCGTAATGTTATTACTAAAATCGACTACATTGGCCGCATACATACTACCACTATAAAAAGTTCCGCCGAGACTCTCAATATTGGATTTTGTGGCAGTGTGCAGACCACTATTTCCAGCGTCATTCCGCCAGATCGGAACGACAGCCCGAATACCATCGTCCCACATTAGCTGAGCCACAGCTTTTCCTTCATGCTGGTCATCAGAACAGAACCGGAAAATATTATCGTTCTCCACGGCAAGTGAATGGGCTGTACTCGAATGACTAATTAGAAGAATATCGTTATTGTCAGCGTAATCTTTGCAGGCACTTACTTCAGAACTGGCCTGTGGTCCGATGACTGCTTTGATTTCGCGGGCATGCAAGGACTGCAATTTTTGCAAAGCAATATCCGGGTCGGTTTGAGTATCCTCGATGTACAGTTTAAAGCGGGTAGAATATCCCAATTCTTCCATATATGTATTGATTTCCGTAATACCATATTCCAGGGCTTCTTTGGAGGATTCCCCCAATGATACCCAGGAACCGGTCAAAGACAGGAGTGCTCCAACCGGAATTTCATCTTGATCGGAAAACAATAGTAACGTTTCTTTGGAACATGATAAAAAGAGTGTACATAAAACTATGCAAATGATAAAAATACGTGTATGTTTCAAATTAGACTCCATTAGTTCAGGATCTTCAACTCTAAAATTCCTGGGTTATTTCATTAAAATACACTTCTTTACAGCTGAAAATCCACCTGCCTGAATCCGGTAGATATAGACACCAGAGCTATAACGGGAAGCATCCCAGTGAATTGAGTAAAATCCGGCTTGATGTTTTTCATTAATAAAGGTATTAATCAGGCGCCCGCTGAGGTCATATAGATCAATACGGACCAGAGCCTCTTTGGGAATATCATAATTGATCATTGTCGTTGGATTAAAAGGATTCGGATAATTCTGGTGTATTTGGAATTTTTCCGGAATTGCCCGCTCAGCATCGGCCAGTCCGACAAAGGCAGCAATTTGGATTGTCATTTCAACACTGGACTGGGCACCGGCATTATCGGTTACCGTCAGAGAAACCAGAAAGCTACCGGAATCTGCGTAAACGTGTACCGGGTTTTGCTCATCGGAAGTCAGTGCATCACCAAAGTTCCATTGCCAGGCAACGATTCCGCCATCTTTATCCCGGCGATCATGAGACAAATCAGTAAAACTGACCTGGTTAGCAGCCACATTCATACTCAATGCTGCCACCGGCATATCATTCACGGAATTAACCACAAACTGAATCAGCGTGGAATCAATCACTCCGTCCTCATCTTCAAGATAGAGCCAAGCTGAGCTCGTCCCAAAAAAGTCCGCTGCCGGTACAATCGTCAGCAGTGAGGATTCACTGTCTTTGCTCAGGCTGACGTTGGCGCCGGATTTCCAGGTTAAATCGATATCCTGAGTGGCCAGACCAGCTGCCAGCCGCATCATATCAATTGTCAGCGAATCATCTTCATTAATCGGGAAAACATGCTGAGCTGATCGAATGAACTGGGGATATTGTAATACATTGATTGTCACCATCGTACCAACTGTCACCCAACCATCACTGACCCAGTACATGAAGTGATCTTCCAGCATATCCATTGACTCCGGTACAATAGGTGCGATATAAGACCAGGCCCAGGGATTTTCTGACCAGTACTCTGTCCCAAAGAGGTTCTTAATGGACCCATAGATCGGTTCACCAAAATCGACAACTCTTAACGGATCATCGAGATCGACATCATTTTGACTGATACTGTAAAGCAGGGAAGACCATAAAACCGGTTGACCACTGACAGTATAGATTGTATCCGGAATCGCAATCGGTTCATGATTTAAAATCGTGAATTCCGTTGCGTTTATTCCTATTAAAATATTATTGGGTATATCAAACGCACTCGTATATAAAGAATCATACTCGTAAAAGTACCCAATAATAGTAGTGACATTGTAATCACCGGGTTGCATATCAGTGGTATTTTTAAATGCCATTTGTAGTGTAACCGACTCACCCTGAGCTAGTTCACCGTTGGGATTCGTGATGAAACTTTCCAGTTCCTTCTGGTAAAGTTTGACATTATCAAGAAGGGTATATCCGGAATTGACACTTCCATCAGTATAGATATAAAATGCCAGCAGCATCTCTTTGCCCTTCACACTTGTTGGCAAGGATGTTGAAAATGTATGTCGTTCGGGATCGGTACTGAGTGTGGGAATTCCATCCCAGTCAGGATCATTTGTAGCAATTGGCATCTCGCGCCAAGTCTCCCCGGTTTCATCACCCGGTTGACGCCAGATAACCCATACATCAAACCAGTCCCAACCTAACTCCAGCATCGTACTGTAATCAAATTCAAGAATGACTTTGGTACTGTCTGATGCCAATATGGGAATCCATGGTGATTCTAAATCACATTCGGAGTCATTATAATATTTTAATGTTGTCAAATCACCAAACAGGGCTACGTTGGTCATCGTTGCTGGTTCAATTTCTATTGAATCAATCGCCCAGTTGCTGCCCAATCCGTACGTGTAATCGTTGGCCGTCCAACCGTCGGGAAATTCCAGCGATCCATCAAAGGATTCCATCCAAGACCAAACTTCTGACTGAGATTTTGCCGTTACGGCTTTGTATAAGGTTGAAACTGCTTTTTGATTATTGGATTGAAGGATCGGACGATTCTTTATTTCCGACAATCGTGAGATAAAACGGTTTGAGTATGTTGCGTGATCAACAGCTATTTCCGGCTTTTCTGCGGTGTTCTTTGTTAATTCCGGCATACTGATTTTCAATATCTGCCCTGATGGCTGATAATCCATAAAAGATATGGTCAAATATTCTATGTCCACGTGTCCGTCATTTATGATGCTGAACTCACTCCGTAATTCTTCCCCCCGATACACACTATCAATAAACGTGTATTCCGGTGAAACAGTGGCATTTCCATACTCAGTAGTAGCAACTAATAATGACAAACTGTAGTAAGAATGAGGATCATTGGAAATAATAAACGAAGCAACGTCAATTTCTCCTTCTGGAAATGCAGCGGTGTTGAGTGTCAGAGAGATTGGGAAATCCTGACCCGGCGCCACAACATCTTCCAATACACCATTCCCGGAAGCATCCCGGTAAACCAACGGCGATTCACCAAGCCATAAAGACACATTGTCGAACAGGACACCAAAACCGGCACTGTTGCTTTCATCCATGTTGGCAACAAAAGCGAACGTCACGGAATCCGCATACACCATACCTGACAGCCAGGGGGAAATATCAATCATCACCGTTCTGGCACTGTCTGTCATGCTGCTTAAATCCCTGGCGGTAGTAGCGATCGTTTTGATTGCGGAATATTTTTCACGCACTATTATGTAAAAATAATCATGGTCTTCTTCCAATTCAGCTGCATAATCAAACTGGAGATAGACCGGAATTTTTTCTGTCGATTCGATGATTGAACGAAAATTAAACCAGGGACTAAATGCCACAGTAATTATGTTATTTTGGTAACCATTATTCAAATCACCAGCCAGGAAGACATTATTTACGGTTTCTGATGTATCTATATCAATAAGCTCCCAGCTATCAACATCGGTCTGGTTATAAAAATCCCAATCTTTCGCTACTTGGGTAGCATCATTCAACGAATCACTCCAGTATATCATGAATGGGTTGGCTCCTGGTTCAGGGATGTCAAGTGTAATCATCGGTCGATCAGAATTCTTAAATGTCTCAGATATGATCTGATTATCGAATGCAATTACTTCTTCAAAGTCCCGGGGCTGTTTTGACTCTTCAATCATAGCCGCTGGTGCTTTGTTCAGAGCTAACGATAATAAAAATGGGTCCCGGCTGTAGAAAAAGATTTCAGGTCCAATAAGAAACTCCAGATCTATGTCTCCGGAATTACTGATGGTGAATTCCGAGCTCACCGTCTCACCCCAGGCAACCGGCGGCAACACTGTAAATTCAGGACTGACTGAAATACTGGGATACTGCTTCACCTGGACCTCAAAAGGTATTGATCCGACACCGGCAAATTCAATTGTTCCGCTTCGGGAATTGCCATTATCACCGGCTATAATTTCATCCAGCGGAATTCGGACAGCCACCCCAAATGCGCCATTCGGTCCGATCGTAAGATTTTTATCGCTGATATCAATGGTTCGGCTTTCCATGGCAGCGTCGGCATAGGTTAAAGTTACTGTCGAGACATTGACAGATGAACCCGTGCCATTGACAAAACCAGCATTTCCCAGCGCTTCACCGTCCTCAGGTCTACAAAGGAGTAATAATTCACTAACATTGTATGTAATAGACAAGCCCATACTATCGGGCTGAATCGTATTCAGAGCATTCAGCCGGGCTTCCGTCATCCAGAATCCGTCGTAATTAGCATTGCGATCCGCACCGGCCATAAGACGAATGAAAATATCATTATAGGATTCAGCCGGATAGAGACCTTTGGCTGCTGCAAATACACCCACTGCATGAGGAGTTGCGCCGCTGGTGCCCCCAAATTCCTGATATCCGCCGGGAGCAGTGGAAAGAACCTGCAGCCCCGGAGCACCAACATCCACAGACGCCATACCATGATCGGAACCCCACCAGATATTGACAATATTGTCCGTATAATCGGTTGCCCCGATAGCAATTATATTTGGCACCTGAATCGTCGATGGATAACGATATAATAAATCTTCATCATGTTCGACATAGCCATTACCGGCTGAACACAACCAGGCGATTCCCAATTGGGAATGCTCCAGGGCATAGTTTTTCGTGACCTCTAAATTTCTCATATTATTTTCACTATAAGTATGATATCCACCCCAGCTATGATTAATGGCAACGATCCGGGTATTTGAACTGGATTCGATCAGTTGTTTTTGGAGAACGCTGACATAGTAAAATCCTCTTAGAATTCCGAGAGTAGCAAAGGAACCGGCATCCGTTTCAACTTTGACTGCAATCAACTTTACATTGGGAGCAATCCCAGACATACCGATTGTGTCAATGGTGGCAGCAATAATCCCTGAAACGCCTGTTCCGTGTCCAGCGATGTCCATGGGATCGGAATCGTCATCGGCGGCATCATAGCCATGATAATCATCAATGAAACCGTTATCATCATCATCGACACCATTGTCAGGAATTTCATTGGGATTCATCCACAGTTTTCCCTGTAGATCAGGATGATTGTAATCGATACCTGTATCAAAAACAACGACCAACACCGTATCCATGGTTTTGGTTTCCATCGCTTTCCACGCCCGGATCATATCAATATCGGCGCCTGCTATGGAGCTCTCCAATTCTGAATAACCAAACAGTGCTGCGATGCTATCTTCCGCTGCACCTGTATTGTTCAACGCCCATTGATACGAGAAATAGGGGTCGGCGGGGATACCATCAGCGGATTTGATGATTTTGCCCGTTGGTTCGAGATCATAGACATAATTCGGGAAAGCCGTAATACCAGGAACAGCATTTAGGCGTTCCAGAGCAGCATCCATGTCACCAGACACGATCCACTCCTCCGTACCACGCTGCGGGATGATGGACTTCACATCACTGGCGATTTGAGATGCCAGAGTTTTTATGGAATTTGTCGTGCTTTTAGATAAACCCGTCTTTTCAGTAATGACAATTATACTGTTTTCGACAACTTTATTGCCATGAAACATTGCAACCGATTCCTGTGCATTCAAAGCACTGAAAACGATTATGACACTAATATAAAGTGCAATACAACGTTGAGTTAATTTTTTCAAAATATGTCTCCCTTTTTTATTACAACTCAATAGGCCGATGAACAAATATCAATACCGGCTATACATCCATTATCTATTGTCAAACACTATGCCATAACCATCAATGCAGGCATTTCCCCAAAACAATTTAGAGTATTGTCGACAGATAACAGGGAAACCGTTTTTGATTATCTTAAATTGAAGTTTCTCATTGCTTGTTCTGCTATGCCTCCGATAACGGAGAGTAATTTCCATGATATCTCCGTAACCGAAGGGACTTGGATTGTTTTTTGAAGATTTAAAGATTGTACCTCTTTATTCGTCGATCTAGCGCTGTCCAGGATAGATTCAGGAGTTTGGCTGCCTGAGTCTTGTTGTTTTTTGAAATTTCCAAAGCCCTTATAATGGTTGTTTTCTCAATTGATTCAAGATCAAAATTCCTGGTCGTTTTTTGTAAATCTAATCCTGATTCCTGACTGCAATTCAATTTTTGAAGTAATGGAAACTCACTTATTGTAAGTATATCCGATTCACATAAAATTATCGCCTGCTCAATAATATTCCGCAGTTCTCTGACATTGCCCGGAAATTTATATTCTTTTAACAAATCCAGGATATTATCGGATATACGCCGAACGGGTTTCTTTAATTCCTTTGCAAATCGTGCAATGAAATATCCCACTAATAGCGGAATATCACTGGGTCTTTCCTTGAGAGATGGAATTTCAATTTCCACAGTGTTCAGGCGATAGTACATATCCAGCCGGAATTCCTTCTTTTTAACTTTTTCACTGAGGTTTTGGTTGGTTGCGGAAATAATACGGACATCAAAGGGCAATTCGATGCTTGATCCGACGCGCTTAACCCTTTTTGTTTCAAGCACCCTTAGGATTTTTCCTTGTAATTCCAACGGCATATCTCCGATTTCATCTAGGAATAGGGTTCCTCCATTTGCGGCTTCGAAATAACCCATTTTGTCTTCAATGGCCCCGGTAAAGGCCCCTTTAATATGCCCGAAAAATTCACTCTCAAGCAAACTGCCCGGAATTGCAGCCGCGTTAACAACAACAAAACTTTCATGTTTCCGTGGACTGGCAAGATGAATGGCGTGGGCAATTAATTCTTTACCGGTCCCAGTAGCGCCCGTAATCAGGACTGTCGTATTCATCGATTGTGCTGCCTTCATGCTTAATTCAACGACCGCCCTAATCGCATCGCTTTCGCCTATAATTTCTGAACCAATTCTACTTTCGAGATTTTTTGAAAGCAGAGAGTACGTTTTTTCGACCTTTTTCAGCTTTTGCTTCAACTCCACATACTTTGTCGTTCTATTAATAGAGTTTTTCAATAAAAACAGGTCAAAGGGTTTTCTAAAAAAATCAAACGCATTTAAATGCATGGCTTCAATAACGGTGTCCATATCACCATGCCCAGTAATCATGATGACTTCAATTTCCGGATGATTATCTTTCACTATTTTGAGCGCTTCAATGCCATTAAGCTCAGGTAACTGAACATCCAGAATGATTATATCAATCGGCTTTTTTTCCAATATTGCAAACATATCAGAAGGATTTTTCGCCAGATATATTGTGAATTTATCCTTTTCCAGAAATTTACTAATGGTATTCCTCACATCGACATCATCATCAACAATGAGTAAATTTAGTGTATGCATTTCCGGTTTTGAATCAGGCAATTATATAATATCCAATAAAGAGTATGTATTCAATGTGATTAAAGTTACGAACCTGGTATCGGAAAAGCAACTATACGGCGCTCCGAAATGTACCCGCACAAATACCATAATGAAGTTCTGTTTATATTCCATATGGATTTCCTGGATACTTCTGGCTTTTACAGAGACCAGAATCTTTGACCTTTGGAGATTTTCAGATAAATGCCAAATCGAAAAATAAGGTATACTGCTAAAATAAAATTTCCTCATTGCAGATTTAAACAATTAAATGTTAATATATCAACATGTTAATTATCCCCAAAGGACAACAAATTATGCCAAAATACCGAATAATTTCTTCTTCAAATAAATCGCTTATTCTCATTATTTTATTTCTGATAAATTATTCACCTGGTCAATCCCGGCCGATTTATCATTATACCATCGATCTAAACAATGTTCACCATGACCGTATTGAAGTAACTTTGAATTGCCAGGATTTTGCCGGAGATCAGCTGGTCTATCATCTTCCTAAAGTGGTTCCGGGAACCTATGAGGTATCGGATTTTGGTCGGTTTATTCACAAGTTCCAGGTCTTTGATAAAGACGGAAACAAACTGCGTTGTAAGAAAGATGGCAAAAACAGCTTTGTTATTTCCGATGCTACGGCACTTTGCACAATCAAGTACACTGTCAGTGATACCTGGGATATGCCCTTTGGATTAATCCGTATATTTCCCATGGAAGGAACCGGCTTTGACAAAGGGAGTTATTTCGTAATAAATCCTTTTGCCGTATTCGGGTATTTTGAAGGTCGGGCAGGGTATCCGGTTGACATACATTTTTCCAAACCGGCTGATCTTTATGGTGTATCGGCATTGCCGCAAACCATGATCAGTAATGAACAGGTTCTATTTCATGCCGACAGTTATCACCATCTTGCCGATTGTCCGATTATGTTTGCCGCACCGGATACCGTCAGGTTCAACGTACGCAATACCGATGTATTGATTGGCGCTTATCACAATACCAAATCGAACTCCTATGCCGAAATAGTTCATAAAAGCATCAATCCGTCCATGGAAGCCATCGGAGTTTTCCTCGATTCGCTTCCGGCCGATAACTATGCCTTTATTTACTATTTTAAAGATGCTGAAAAATTGGGTGAAATAATCCAAAGTAATCATTTTAAAATACTGCGAGTAATCGGTTATATATTGAAAAATGGTGTGCCGATTGGAGGCGCTCTTGAACATAATAATTCAACATTCGGGTATTCCATCGACGTTGGAGATGAATTTTTAGACCAAACAATGGAAATAATCGCCAGTATGTCAGTCCATGAATTTTTTCACATTATCACTCCGCTGAACCTGCACAGTCAATACATCGATAATTTCAATTACATCGATCCGAAAATGTCAAAGCACTTGTGGCTCTACGAAGGTGTCACAGAATATTTTTCACAATTGGTAATGGTAAGGGGAAATCTAATTAGTCCAAAGGAGTTTCTAATAAAAAACATGCGCCGAAAAATAATCCGGGGAGAAAAATTCCCCAACGAAAAAATGTCTTTTACGGAAATGAGCAGCCATGTACTGGAGAAAAAATATAAGCGTCAGTATATGCAAGTGTATCAGCGCGGTGCCGTCCTGGCTATGCTGCTGGATATCGAGATCATTCGGCTAAGCAATGGACAAAAAACCCTCCTTGATGTCATTAATGAATTATTGACGAAATACAATAAACATCACCCCTTTGACGAAGACACTTTTATCGATGAATTTATTGATTGTGTTCATCCCGACCTGAAGAACTTTTTTGATCGATATATCAATGGCCATGATGATATTCCCTATCCTGAATTATTTAACACGGTCGGCGTAGAATACTACCAATCCATTGAAGAGAACCGGCCACTTTATCCGATTAGGGAAAATAACGTGAAATACAGCCGTATGGGTATGGGTGATAAAATTGTTATTAAAAAGATTAAAAAAGGCGAGTTCATCGGATTTCAAAAAGATGATATCGTTGACCGGAATATCTATTATGACTATTTTCAGGATGAAAACGCTTACTATTTTCCCGAAGATACTTTGATCAATATTCCTGTTGAACGAGACGGTAAAGAGATCACTATTCCTGTTAAAATTAAGTACGTCGAAAAAACTACCGACGCCAAAATCCTGATCAAAAAGGATATGACTCCCGATCAGGAATACTTTTATAAAGTCTGGTTGGGAATAAAAAATTGAAGGGTAAACCAATGAACATTGTTGTACTGGACGGTCACACCCTGAATCCCGGCGACCTGAGCTGGGCTGAGTTAGAAAAACTTGGAGACTGCCAAATCTATGATCGAACTCCTTCAGAAAAAGTCATAGAACGAGCAAAAGACACCGAAATTTTGATTACAAATAAAGTCGTGATCGGGGCCAAAGAAATCGCTCAATTACCAAAATTGAAATATATCGGGCTTAGTTCCACCGGTTATAATGTCGTGGACATTGAAGCCGCCGCGAAACGTGATATTCCAGTCACCAATGTCCCGGCCTACAGCACACTGTCAGTTGCGCAACTGACCTTTGCCCATATTCTCAATCTTTGTCACCATGTCGCCGAGCATTCAAAATCAGTACGAAGCGGCGACTGGATCAAATCAGAGGATTTCTGTTACTGGAATTATTCATTGATCGAATTGCAAAATAAGACACTGGGGATCATCGGCTTT
>JAFGXZ010000238.1 GCA_016936335.1 Fidelibacterota bacterium | reverse complement strand
CGAACCGAGTGAAGATTCACCTGGACCTGATATGGTTGAATTGATCGTTAACGATCCCGATATCAGCGGTAATAAACTATTCCAGTATGAGCAGCCGACATCGGCCTATAAACGGATGTACAAGGCTTTATTCAATGAATATTGGAAAGGAACCGATTTCACGTTGATCGTCAGAACGAAGACATTACCAGATTACGATCAGGGCATGACTTTTCAATGGCGACATGGTAATGCCAACGCCCGTGATGATCTGAGATTTTACCTAAGTACCGGAAGGATGTGGCTTGAATATTCGACTGCGGATGTGTACCCAGATTTCAGTTTTCTGGATTGGCATACCTACCGCATCGCCGTATATGGTGATTCCGCGGCTGTCTTTGTTGATGAAGAACTGGAACCGGTTATTACTGGTGTGACGTCGTCGACTACTTCTGATCATTATTTCAAATTCGGTGATCGCGGTTCCGGTACCGTTGGTGGTTTACTGGATTGGCTAATTTTGGATATTTCCGGTGCCTATGCTCCGGGAGGAGGGGTGCCAATTCCGGAAGGATTGTTTGTGGATGAACCGGAAGCAATAGACGATGATCTGGCTGTATTACCAAAGAAATTCAGCCTGTCTCAAAACTATCCGAATCCGTTTAATCCAACGACGGTAATTCAGTACGAAGTGCCGCGCCCTAGCGAAGTGATTATCAAACTGTATGATATCCTGGGTCGGGAAGTGATGACAATGGTCAATAAAGAACAAGCAGCAGGTCGTTATTCCCTGACACTTGATGCAAATCGTTTGGCAAGCGGTATCTATTTCTACACTATGCAGGCCGATAATTTCATGCAGACTAAGAAGATGATCTTGTTGAAGTAATGTTTTTGAAATTTGTCAGTTGAGTAATGAAAGCGAAAGTATAAGATGACCCAATATTTGTTCAGGCGCCGGATACAATTCAGGTTTGAATGGTTTGCTATATTGTTCCTCCTCAATGTATCACTATTGAACGCTCAGATGATAAAAAGTTATCAGGCTGAAGAAGCTGTTTTTCACAATGCCAAAATTGAAACAGAACATACCGGATTTTCGGGTGATGGCTATGTGAATTTTGATAATGAGATCGGCAGTTCTATTGAATTCACCGTTTTTATGGCGGATGCTGATTCTCAAACCGTTTATATTCAGTTTGCTAACGGAGCAACCAGCGCCCGTCCGATGGATGTCATGGTAAATTCTGTGTCAATAGACCAAATGCCGACATTTCAAGCAACCGGCGCCTGGACTAATTGGGTTCTTGATTCGATTCGAGTGTATTTAATCTCGGGAATGAATACAATAACATTTACCAGCTCAAGTTCCGATGGTGGTCCGAACATTGACCGCATCGATGTGACTGGAACATCGGGTGTGGTGATGGTCGAACTTGATATTGGAATCATTGGATATGGTACGATTGAATCTACACCTCCTGAGACTCTATTTGCAGAAGGTTCGTCGGTCAGTCTGTTAGCTGTCCCTGATTCCGGCTGGCAATTTCTGGAATGGCGGGGCGATACAAGCAGTACTCAGAATCCGTTGATGTTTGTAATGAATTCTAATATACAACTAATAGCTGTATTTATTTCAGAATTTGGGAGTGTCTATCAGTGTGAGAATGAACCCATCGGATTTGCGTCAGTGAATACGCTGGATCAGGATGGTACCTATGATGGTATTGGCGGTGATACGATCATCGTTATGACTGGTGCAGACCTTTTTACTATTCTTGACGAACGCCGGGATGCGAGATTTGATCAGAATCACCCGCCATTGGTGATTATGGTTCGGGGCACATTGACCTGGACTGTCAAGGAGATGATGGATTTTAAAGAAAATTACGATGTTTCGTTGATTGGCGAGGGAACGGATGCGCGAATCGAAGGATTTGGCCTGAATCTTTACCGAAGTCACAATATTATTATCCGGAATATTGAATTTCGAAATGCACCGGATGATTGTATCAACATGACCGATCCTTTATCTCATCATATCTGGATTGATCACTGTACATTTTCCGATGATCCGGTCAGTGATCCCGGTGGTAGTGATCATGATGGATTGCTGGATATTAAGCACGGTGCCAGTTACATTACGGTTTCATGGTGTCATTTTTACAATCATCGAAAATCCAATCTGATCGGACATTCGGCCAGCAATGGTGATGAAGACTCCGATCGTCTGAAAATTACCTATCACCATAATTGGTGGGAAAGTACCATTTCACGAAATCCGCGTATCCGGTTTGGTGAAGTTCATCTGTATAACAATTATTACGATAACAGTGCAGCGGTGATGTATTACGGTGTTGGTGTTACCTGCTCTGCGCAAGTATTTGTCGAGGCGAATTACTTTGAAAATGTACCAACTCCGGTTCTGATTTCTCAGGTTAATGATTATGAGGAAGTCCTCAGTGGTGATCCAGCTGGCTATATCATGGTCCTCAATAATCTTTCACTTAATTCAGGTGACTTGGTTGAGAATCTTGATAATTTTTCCTTTAATCCTGGTGATTATTACAGGTATCAACTTGATGATCCTGCCATTTTACCATCGCTGTTAAAGACATGGACTGGCAGTGGCAGAATCGATATGCAGACAGCGGTATCGCTAAAATCTCACAGGAATGCTAAACCGGATCATTTTTCTCTGCTACAAAATTATCCGAATCCCTTTAATCCGACAACCTCAATCTGCTACAAAGTCAGAGAACCCGGTTTAATCCGGCTGAATGTTTACGATATGGCGGGACGTATCGTTGTACGACTCATTAATGATTATCAGGCTGCAGGAAGCTATTCGCTCAACTTTGATGCCTCGTTTTTATCCAGCGGTGTCTATGTCTATAGACTGGAAAGTAATGGACACGTCGAAACCCGAAAAATGATTTTAATGAAATAAAATGCATATTCGTAAACATAAATATTGTCTGATCAGTTTGATTTTTGTGGTTAATAGCATCAATATTTTTATTGCTCGACCGCATAAGGTGCCCGGCAGGTGGCAGCTGATATTTTATTTACTGTTGGTGAGCGTTTCTCAATTAGTGGCTCAGCATCAGGATTATATTGTTGTAGATCAGGAAGGTAATGGCGATTTTATAACATTGACGGCAGCCATCAATTCGCTTCCTATGTACAATTATGAAAGGACATCAATTTTTATTAAAAACGGCATTTATAAAGAAAAGGTCCTGATTAAACAGGATAATATCACCTTGGAAGGTGAAGATCGCGAGTGTACAATTATTCAGTATAATCAACTGCGCTCGGATTGGGAAGAATCGAAGGATGCTATCGGTCCGGCTGTAATCAATCTGCAGGGTGATGATATTATTATTAAAAACCTGACAGTTAAAAATACACAACCGGAGATTGGTCCCCACGCCTTTGCCATTTATGGAACCAGTACGCGGACGATTTTACTGGATTGTGATATAATGAGTAATGGTGGAGATACTGTTTCACTCTGGAACTACAAATCTGGTATGTATTATCACGCGAATTGTCGGTTTTGGGGAGCAGTGGATTTTGTTTGTCCGAGGGGTTGGTG
>JAFGXZ010000027.1 GCA_016936335.1 Fidelibacterota bacterium | reverse complement strand
TTAAAGAGATTGTTCGACATCTTGCAAATATTGCTAAAAGTGAAAACGTGCAAATCACCGACGATATCCTAATGTTAGTGGCTAAAAAGGCTGAAGGCGGAATGCGGGACGCTGAAAGTTTACTCGATCAGCTAATCGCTTTTTCCGGTCAGTCTGTCTCTCTTGAAGAAGCCAAAAAAATACTCAGCCTGATCGATTATGAATTCTATATCGATATCAGCAACAAAGTACTGGAGAATGATACCGGTTCGCTTCTGCAAATTGCGGGCAATGTAATTGATGACGGTATTAATTTAACAGAGTTTTTTACCGGTTTTACCGAACATTTTCGAAATTTGTTGATTGCCAGTGCAACCGGCACAGTGGAAATGCTTGATCTTCCGGATAATATGAAACAGCGCTACGAAGAAGAATCTATAAAATGGGATGCCGCGGATCTGTTGCGACTGATAAAACTATTAACCGATGCTCAGGCTGGATTAAAGACATCCATCAATCATCGGATGCACACAGAATTTACACTCTTGCGAATGGGTGCAATGCATAAAACGGTCACCATTGAAGATATTCTGGAATCATTAAAAAACCCCGAGTATCGTCCTGCGCCCAAGCTTGTCAAGGAAACACTCAGCCTTTTCAATACAAAGAAGCCGGAGCAAAAACCTGAAATAACAATTGAGCGAAATGTAGAAACTCCGGAAAAATCAATTCCGACCCGACAATCCGAATTGAAAGAAGAAGAAAACCTGAACAACACCCCGAAAATTATAGTTGATATTCAGCAGATTAAAGGACAGTGGCTCTCTATAACGGATAAGGTATCTGAAACCAATCCTTCACTGGCTTCATTTTTAAGTATGGGGCGCCCGGTAGAAATTAACGGCAATTCACTAATGATAATGTTTCATAACGGGGCTTCGTTTCATCTGAATAATATTCAATCCAAAGCCTCAATCGTTGAGAATTGCATTGAAAAGATTACCGGCAAATATCTGAAAATCAAATGTGTCGAAGATAAAACCGAGAATCCTGTATCCAATAAAGAAAATGCGTTGAATACAATGACCAAAAAAGTCATGGATATATTTGGTGGAGAAATAATTCCAACATAAGGAGCATATATGATACCCAAAGGCGGTCTGAATAATATGATGAAACAGTTCACCAAGATGCAGCAGCAAATGGAGCGGGTTCAGGACGAATTGGCTGATCTGACTGTTGAAGGCAGCGCTGGTGGCGGAATGGTGAAAGTCGTTGCTAATGGTAAACAGGAAATCGTATCGATAAAGATTGATCCGGAAGTACTTTCCGATGATGTTGAGATGGTCGAAGATATGGTTGTCGCCGCTACGAACCAGGCACTTAGCAAATCCCAGGAACTGTCTCAGGAAAAAATGGCTGGTGTTGCCGGTGGAATGCTTCCGAATTTACCGGGTGGTTTTAAAATTCCAGGATTATGAGTTCACTCCCCGTATCATTACAAACACTGATTGATCAATTATCCCGTTTTCCGGGTGTTGGTAAAAAATCGGCCCAGCGGATGGCATTTTTTCTTCTGAAAAATGCAAGGGAAGATGCCGTTGCAATGGCAAAGGCCATCATTGATATTAAGGACAGGATTTCCGAGTGCAGCCTGTGTCACAATATCGCTGAAAATGATCCCTGTACGATTTGCAGTGATGCCAAACGGGACCATTCCACAATCTGTATTGTTCAAGATGCCATGGATGTTCTTGCCATTGAAAAAACCGGTCGCTATCGCGGATTATATCATATACTGGGCGGAGTATTATCACCATTGAATGGGATTGGACCGAATGATTTGCATATCGATGATCTAATGCCCAGGCTGGACGGAATCGATGAAGTTATTTTTGCCATCAATCCGACCCGTGACGGGGAAACAACATCTCTTTATTTATCGAAATTGTTAAAGGCAAAGGGGGTTAGAATCAGCCGAATAGCGCAGGGACTCCCAATGGGAATTGACCTTGAATTTGCTGATGAATTAACATTAACGAAAGCACTGGAAGGCAGAACGGCTCTATAATGAAATCACAGATTATAACACGTGCGAATCTTATTACGACAACCCGGATTTTATTGACTCCGCTGTTTTTGTATTTTCTATTTGGCGGGCGGGATTATTTTGAAATATTTGCATTGATTATTTTTATTATCGCTTCAGTCACGGATGCATACGATGGCTATGTAGCAAGGAAATACAGGGAAGAGTCACGGTTGGGAAAATTTCTAGATCCACTTGCTGATAAAATCCTGATGTCAGCGGCATTCATTTCCTTTGTTGTGATGGGGCTGGTTCCCTTGTGGATGGTAATACTGGTGATTCTCAGAGATTTTATGGTAACAGGAATTCGGATATTAATGTCTGCAAAAGATAAGACAATGGTAACCCGTAAGTCGGCAAAAGCAAAAACAGGAGCCCAGATCGGGGTTGTGTGTTTTATACTGGTCTATATCATTACTCAGCGCTGGAAGATATTCCTGGGAATTTCCGATTATGTCAAATTTCTGGAAGAATACCCTGTCATTTATTTACTGATGTTGCTGGTAACCCTGTTTACAGTCTGGACCGGTATTGAATATATCATTGTCAACCGAAAAACAATTAAACAATATTTGAAAACATCATGAAGAATCACTTTCTGATTAATACACTTTCTTCATTCTTTTATGTCGGATATATTCCGGGTGCTCCCGGTACCTGGGCAAGCCTTCTGGCAGTTATCATATGGTTACTCTTGCCGGTTCAATCGATAATTACTCAAATATTGATCGTAAGTCTTGCTTTTCTGATCGGGATTTATGTGGCTGGATTATCCGAGATTAATGCAGGTGTTATTGATCCTTCCTTTGTTGTCATCGATGAAGTCGCCGGTATGTGGCTGGCATTGTTGTTAATGCCACGGGTACCAGCCCCAAGATATATGATACTTGCGGTAATTGCTTTTATCCTCTTTAGAATATTTGACATCACTAAATTATATCCGATCAATAAACTCGAACAGATGAGCGGCGGATTTGGCATCATGATGGACGATATTGCTGCCGGATTACTGACGGCTGTGTCGATCAATTTGATTATCTGGGTGATTTAAATGACAGTGGGAATCATCGCTGTCGGCAATGAATTGCTGAGCGGTTTAACCACTGATACAAATTCTCAGTTTCTGATTAAAAAATTAAAAAATGCCGGAATTTCGACATCCTCAGTTTGTATTGTTAATGATGACCCCGAATCGATTATCAAGGCTTTAAATGAGATTGATGACAGGATCAGTGTGGTATTGGTTACAGGCGGACTTGGACCAACTCACGATGACGTAACCATGAAAACAGCAGCGAGATATTTTGATTCCGAAATTATCTACAGTGAAGTGGCATATAACCGGATTCAGCAATTATTTTCAGACAGAGGAATCGCTTCTTTAATTAAAATGAACAGTGATCAGGCTCTGGTTCCCGAAAAAGCTGAATTAATTCCCAACCAAAATGGCTCAGCACAAGGACTGAAATTTTCCGGTAGTAAGAAGACATATTATTTTATGCCAGGAGTGCCTGCGGAAATGAAAAAAATGTTTGGCGATTTCATATTGCCGGAACTCCAAAAACAAACGAAACAATCCATTTTCAGTACCATTATTCATACAACTGGAGTTCCTGAATCGGTTCTATTCCAAAAAATTGAAAAATGGATAAATAACAACAAAGAACTATCAATTTCAATATTGCCTCGTTTTCCGGAAGTCGATATTTCAGTAACAAAATCCGGTGAAATCAAGACCGGTAAATCCGCAGTTGAACATGCTGTTTCCGGATTGTCGGAACTTCTGGATGACGCTGTATACGGATTTGACGACGATACTCTGGAATCCGTCATAGCCAGACAACTCATTGAAAATCAGTTGACTATTGCAACAGCAGAATCCTGTACCGGTGGTTTAATTGCCAGCCGCTTAACGGATATATCCGGCAGTTCGGAATATTTTAAACAGGGGATCATTTGCTACAGCAATCAATCGAAAATAGAACAGCTGGAAGTATCAAGAGAAACTATTTTGGCTCATGGTGCGGTCAGCCGGGAAACTGCATTGGAGATGGCCCGTAATATTCGGCAAATTGCCAAAACCGACATTGGACTGAGTACAACCGGGATTGCCGGGCCGACCGGAGGTTCACTGGAAAAACCGCTTGGGACGGTCTATATCGGTTTATCGATGAATGACAAAGACTATATTTTTCATTTTCAGTATAATCGTGATCGGGCAGCAAACAAGCTTTTGTTCTCACAAAGAGCGTTAAACCAGTTACGACTTGCATTGAAAGGAATAGATGGATAAGCGCCTGTTTTTTGCGACGAATATATCCGAGCAGACCCGGTCTTTGATTCGGGCGATCCAATCGGATTTACACTTCATGAAAAATGATATACGCTTTGTATCTCCTCAGAATGTCCACCTGACGTTAAAGTGTCTGGGTGATGTTCCGGTAAAACAGATTTCTCAGATTGTGACAAAGATAGAAAGTACCATTACCAGT
>JAFGXZ010000026.1 GCA_016936335.1 Fidelibacterota bacterium | reverse complement strand
GTGACCGATCGTACAATGGAATAACATGAGAACAATCGTGCCGGAAACCAAAATTCCGGAAAAAACATTACGGGGTGAAAATCTGTGCAAGCTGTACGGGAAACGGCTGGTTGTGGACCATAGTTCCATCAATGTCCATAAAGGGGAAGTTGTCGGTTTATTGGGGCCGAATGGGGCCGGGAAGACGACTACCTTTCATATGTTTACGGGAATGGTCCGGCCATCGTTGGGCCGGGTATTTATTAATGATATTGAAATAACCCGTCTACCCATGTATAAACGGGCTCAACTGGGTGTTGGATATCTTTCTCAGGAACCGTCGGTCTTTCGGAAATTGACCGTTGAACAAAACCTGTTACTGGTGCTGCAAACCCTGGGTATCAGTAAAAAAGAACAGATGGAACGCCTTGAAGGATTGCTGGATGAATTGAATATCCGAAAATTCCGTAAGAGCAAAGCCTATACGCTTTCCGGTGGTGAACGCCGCCGGACGGAAATTACCCGCGCCCTGGTGACAAACCCGGATTTTATCCTGCTGGATGAACCATTTGTGGGTGTTGATCCTATTGCCGTAGAAGATATTCAAAAAATTGTGGTCGGATTGAAAGATAAAAATATCGGGGTCCTGATCACGGATCACAATGTACACGAGACCCTGTCAATAACAGATCGATCCTACCTGATGTTTGAAGGGAAAATTCTGAAATCCGGCACTTCGGAAATACTGGCAAATGATGAAGATGCCAAACGCTTATATTTAGGAGACAGCTTCCGGCTGAACAGATGATGCAGTTATCCCAATCCCAGGTTCAAAAATTGTCACAGGAACTGCGTCTGACACCCCAGCAGATTCTCCAATCCACGATTCTGCAGCTGACGACTCTTGCTTTGGAAGCGCGGGTCAATCAGGAGCTGGAACAGAATCCGGTTCTTGAAGATTTACCTCCTGATGACAAAGATGCCGATGAGCCCCAGGAAGCTGAAGAGAAAGAGGAAGATACCATTGACTGGGATGAGATTCTGCCGCAGAATGATGATTATGAACCCAAAGTAGAATATGACCGCAGCAGAGAGAATTATACGCCCGTTCAGATATCTCCGAAGGGGATGGTGGATTATCTATTTGACCAATTAAAGCTGCTGAACCTGACAGATGCAGAAGTGTTGATTGCCAACGAAATTATCTGGAACCTCGATGAGCGTGGTTATCTCGGGACACCTATTGAAAATATTGCTTACAGCCAGTCAGTCAGTGTGGAACAGGCTGAGCGAGTTCTTAAACAGGTTCAACAGGTGGATCCGCCGGGCATTGCCGCCCGGAACTTGCAAGAATGCCTGTTAATACAGCTGCAGCAACTGGAGAATACTGAGGACGCCAAAATAATTATTCGGGACTATTTTGATGATTTTGCCAATCGCCGGTTTCAGCAGATCGTTAAAAGTCTTGGCTGGAGTAAAAGTCGGATTCAGGCGGTTCAGGACATCGTTCAGAAACTTAATCCGAAACCCGGCGTATCATTACTGGGAGCCGATCCACAATACATTGTTCCTGATTTGATTGTTGAAAAAGTTGGGGATGAATTTATTATTGAAGTCAATGACTCGCGAGTGCCGGAATTGCGGATTAGTTCCAGTTATTTGAATATGATATCCAATGGGGAAAAACTATCGACGGATACGAAGCAGTATCTCAAGAAAAAAATTGATATGGCCAAATGGTTTATCCAATCCATTCATCAGCGCCGCTTGACGATGATTAAGGTGATGAAGTCCATAATTCAGCATCAGGTGGATTTTTTCGAGGACTGTCGCAGTCCACTGAAACCTATGATTCTCAAGGATATTGCCGAAGATGTGAACATGGATATATCGACCATTAGCCGGGTGACCAACGGCAAGTACGTACAACTGAGTTCCGGGATTTACGAATTGAAATTCTTTTTTAATGAAGGTATGATGGATGACAGCGGTGAAGAGATTTCAACCCGGATTATTAAAGAAAAATTGAAGACGATCATCGAATCGGAGAATAGACAAAAACCCTATAGTGATGACCATCTCGCACTATTATTAAAGAAAGAGGGGTACCCGATTGCCCGTCGAACCGTGGCGAAATATCGCGAACAACTAAAACTTCCCGTAGCGCGTCTGCGGCGAAGTATATAAAGGAGGTTTGAATGGTTGGAAAAAGAGTGAAAATTGGTGATAATGAGTTTGAAATGTCGTCCTCACAGACATTTTTGCTCATTGTAGTAGCCCTGCTGATTGTGGTAGGTGTTACTCTGGCAATGTCTTTCTACACAATTGATGCAAATGAAAATGGTGTGATTTTGCGATTCGGTAAGTATTACACGACTACTTATCCGGGACTTCACTTGAAGTTTCCGTGGGGAATTGATAAGCTCTATACCGTGCGTGTGGATTATCAGTGGAAAGAGGAGTTCGGCTTTCGAACTGCTCGTCCGGGTGTAAAAACGATTTACTCGAAGACCCAGTACACCGATGAATCCTGGATGTTAACCGGCGACCTGAACATCGCCGATGTACAATGGATAGTTCAGTATAAGATTAAAGATCCGTTGAAATTCCTGTTCAAGGTGCGTGAGCAGAGTGGTACAATCCGAGCCGTTGCCGAATCGGCCATGCGCTTTGTAGTTGGAGATCGCTCATTTCAGGAAGTGTTACAGTCCGACCGCCGGAAAGTTGCATTGCTGGCCCAGGATTATATGCAGGAGACTTTGGATAAATATGATCTGGGTGTGAATATTCAGCTGGTGCAGCTGATCACTGTGCAGCCGCCGGGACCGGTGTTTGATTCTTATAATGAGGTCAATCGCGCCAAGCAGGAGCAGGAAACGGCAATTAATGAGGCAAGCCAGGTTTACAACAAGGAAATCTTCCGGGTTGAAGGTGAGTCGAAACGAGTTGTCCAGGAAGCCCGCGGATATGCCATTGACCGGACTAACCGGGCATTGGGTGATGCAGAACTGTTCACATCGGTGTTTGCTGAATATCAGAAAGCCAAAGAGGTTACCCGGCAACGACTGTATCTGGAAACCATGGAAAAGGTCATGCGAAACGTGGATGAAAAGATATTAATTGATAAAGAGGTGAAAAGCCTCGTACCGTTCCTGAATCTGAGCGGGAAGGAGGTGGCGAAATGAAAATCGGAAGAATTATTTTAGTGCTGCTGATAGTATTAGTAATTGCCTTTTTGGGGACATCTTTGTTTATCCTCGATGAAACCCAGCAGGCTATTATTACCCAGTTTGGTAAACCCGTCGGTCAACCGATTACGACTGCCGGCATTCATTTTAAAATGCCGTTTATTCAAAAAGTTCTGGTGTTTGATAAACGAATTCTTGAATGGGATGGCAATCCTCAGGAAATTCCCACGAAGGATAATAAGTTTATCTATATCGATACCTTTGCCCGCTGGCGGATTTCCGATGCGCTGGCCTTTTATAAGAGCAACCGCAGCGAAATGGTCGGCTATTCACGGCTTGACGATTTGCTGGACGGCGCGGTCCGGGATGAAATCGCCAATCATACGTTACCGGAAATTATTCGCAGTTCGGATCGGCCGATGATAATCCAGGAAATTGAGTCCGCGGATATGTCTACAGAGATAGATTCAACTCAATTTGAAGAACTTGACATTCCCGGTGCCCGGGCGATCATCACTGAGACAATTATTGAGAATGTCAAAACTAAACTGACGGAGCTGAACCTGGGTATAGAAGTAATTGACCTTAAGATTAAGCGGATTGATTACAATACCGAAGTTCAGAAAAAGGTCTTTGACCGGATGATTTCGGGACAACGCCGGATTGCGGAAAAATACCGGGCCATCGGTCAGGGTGAAAAAGAACGGATTCTTGGAAAACAGTCACAGAAGAAAAAAGAGAT
>JAFGXZ010000237.1 GCA_016936335.1 Fidelibacterota bacterium | reverse complement strand
TCTCGAGTTGGTTCAGAATCCAGCGGATCTTGGTTCCGCTGAAGTAAGCATCCACCGGTAGACCGGTTTTAGCGGTAATTACGGGCTCATATTTTTTCAGATTATCGCAAATTTTTGTCGTTCTTCGACATTGCCAGACGATGGCGTTATAGACCGGCTTCCCCGATATTTTATCCCATACAACCGTGGTTTCCCGCTGATTGGTAATCCCAACCGCTGCAATTTGACCCTGATAATTGCTGCATAAATCAGTCACTGTGTCAACGACAGTTTGCCAGATTTCCATGGGATCATGTTCCACCCAACCCGGTTTCGGATAGTACTGGGTAAATTCTTTGTAGCGGGAATCGACAATCTGTCCGTCATGATTGAATAAAATCGAGCGCGTTCCCGTTGTTCCCTGATCAATGGCAAGGATTGTCATGTCATTCTCCCAATTATTCACCGAACACGATATAATGAAAAAACTCTGCGTTCTCAGCGATTTCTGCGGTTAAATGTGTTTATCAATCCAAATGACGATATCGTCAAAGACCTTCTGCTTCTCGGGATCATTATGAATTTCGTGAAAAAAACCGTCGTACATTTTCAGGGTTTTATCATCGGAACTGATTGTATTATACAGGTCCTGGCTGCCACTGGGATTGGTGATTTTATCGCAGGAACCGTGCATGATCAGAATTGGCAGTGTGATCGTTTCCATCTGAATCTGAATCCGGTTCATCGCGATAATCAGCTCCATTCCGGTGCGCGCCGGAAAACCCTCCCGGTAATTCAGCGGATCCTCATCATAATTCGTTACAATCAGCGGATCTCTTGAAATGGAGGCCGAATCCAGTTTTGTTGTTTTCATCCGTGGCGCATATTTACCAAGGATTGATGACATTTTCACAAGTAACGGTGAAATATCATCACCCATTTTGATCAGTGCACCGCTTAAAAGCAGTCCCCTAAATTCTGTTTTTCTGGTAATGACATAAAGTGTCGAAATGGTGGCACCCATACTGTGCCCATATAAAAATATCGGAATACCGGTGTGGCGTTCCTGCACCCGTTTGTAAAAAATTTCAAGGTCACGCAGATGCTCATCAAAGGAATTCACATAAGATCGGCGTCCGTCGGATTTTCCGTGTCCCCGAAGATCGTAGGTTTCAATACTGATACCATTTGCTGTTAAGAATTCCGCCACATGTGCATAACGGCTGCTGTGTTCACCCAAACCGTGAACAAGCAGTACGATGGCTTTACACTCACCCTCGGGCATCCATGCCTGTTCGAAAAGTATCTGGCCGTCAGTGCCCTGAAATAGATCATGATTATTATTCATCTTAAAATCCTATTTTGTTTCTTTAGCTTCCTGAAGTACCGTGGTAACCGATTTCACCATTCCGGCGATATCCGATAGATTGGTCGGAATGATAACGGTGTTGTTTGTTTTTGCCAGATTACCGAACTCATTAACATACTGTTCGGCAATTCTCAGGTTTACCGCATTCATTCCTCCCTTTTCGTTGATGGCTTTAGCAATTTCACGTAGTCCTTCGGCAGTGGCGATGGCGACTTTACGGATTTCCTGAGCCCGGCCTTCCGCCTCATTGATACGTTTCTGCATTTCACCTTCCGAACGGGCAATCGCTTCCTGCTTATCACCGTCAGCCCGGTTGATTTTAGCCTGCTTATCACCTTCGGATTCAGCAATGACGGCCCGTTTTTCACGCTCTGCCCGCATCTGTTTTTCCATGGCGTCTTTAATACTTTGGGGCGGTGTGATATTCTTGACCTCATAACGGGTAACTTTCACGCCCCAGGGATCCGAAGCTTTATCGACGGCTTCTACGATTGCACTGTTGATTACGTCCCGTTCTTCGAAGGTCTTATCCAGGTCCAGTTTTCCGATCACGCTCCGCATGGTCGTTTGGGCCAGTTGTGTCGATGCAAACTGATAATTACTGATCCCATAAGAGGCCTTCTTCGCATCTACAACCTGCATGTACAGAATACCGTCCACTTCTACAGAAATATTATCCCTGGTTATACAAATTTGTGGTGGCACATCAATAGCCTGCTCTTTTAACGTATGTTTGTAGGCAACTTTATCAATGAACGGGATCAGCACATGAAATCCAGCTTCAAGGGTGCTGCTGTATTTCCCCAGGCGTTCAATAATAATGGCAACTTTTTGCGGGACAATCCGGATTGTCCGGAAAAAGGCAATTAATACAAAAATGATAATTCCAATTAAAATAACTGAAAATGGTGTCATATCCCCTCCTATTCAATTGATTTGACTTTTAAAATAATACTGTCTTTACTAATAATTTCCACGATTTGACCTTCACCAATCTCTTCATCGGCTTCGGCATCCCAGGCAGTTCCGTGAAATTCCACTTTACCCCTCTTATTTTTAGCGATAGATTTGATGACGGTTGTCCTATGTCCAATAAAATCATCCACATCTTCGGCATTGATGTTCCTTTGCTTTTCCAAACCCTTGAAAACTTTCGTCAGCTGTTTCCGCAACGCCAGCAACAACACTACCGATGCGACGATAAAAATAAACAGTTGCAGATTCAATGTCATCCCCGGAATGATCAAACACAGGACAGCCACAACCCAGGCCCCGATTCCAAAAAATGCGATAATAAAACCCGGCATAACAAATTCTGAAAGCATCAAAACCAGTCCAATAATAAACCAGATTATTTCAGGACTGATAAATTCCTTTAACGTTTCCATAGACTTCTCCTTATGCGATTATTTCTTAATAAAGAGTGCTCAAAGCAATGAATAGTTGCCCACTATAGTAAAAAGCCAGGCTGATTCGATTGTACTTAAATGACCACCTGAATCGATTGACAGCCAGCATGAAATCCGATATATAAAACAGACTCGCACCGACGCTGATCAGCCAGGCTTGTTGGTGGTTGAAATTTGAACAGAAATGGGTAGCCATTGCCCGGTTCAGCATATAGGTAATAATCAAAATATAAACCAGCACAGGAAGTTTCATCAGGCCGAGTTTCGGATAGAGGTAAAAATACCCGATTGCGCCAATGATTGCGAGAGAAACGGTCATTCCAAGCGGTGCTGCGTTCCCGCCGGAAAATTTAAAAAAAGCAAGTGCATACACTCCATGTGCGACAAGAAAAAAAACCAATCCGATTTGAAACGCTCTTAGATTTTCCTGAAACATCAGGGCAATATCACCAAATAGACATAACAGTAGCGCCAGTAAAATCCATTGGGAATAGTGCAGTGAAAAATAATTACCACTAATAATCGAAGTTGAGACAACAGCGATTAGCAGAATCGTAGAAATCGGTTTAAACAGGTATATCTGTTTCTTTTTCACGTTAATCTCTGCCCGAATTAATAAAGTGACTGTGGCGATCAATATGACAATTAATATATAGGGAATGACCATTATCTACACTCTATCTTTTCCGTTATTCGTAAATTTTATGCTTAACAACCCGGTCCACATCGACGGGAACAACGACGATTTCAATACGGCGGTTTTTGGCTTTGCCCTCACTAGTGGTATTCGTTTCGACCGGGTGAAATTCGGAATATCCGGTAGCAGAAATAGCCCTCGGATCAAGGTCGTGTGTTTCTACTAAAAACCGGACAACATTTGTCGCCCTGGCAGTTGATAATTCCCAGTTGGATGGATAGGTTTTCTGTAATTCTTTCCCGATCGGTACATTATCCGTATGGCCTTCAATCCTGATCTGCTGTCCCTGGAGTTCTTTCAAAATCATGGCCACTCTTGACAGCACATTTTTTCCTTCCGGTTTGATTTCCGCTTTACCGGTATCAAACAGGATTTTTTCGACGATATTGACCGAAAGTTTATCCTGCAGCTGGGTAATTTGAATCTGGCCGTTCTGAATTTCATTTTTAAGATCCGACATCAGATTATCATAAGTCGTTTCCATGTTCTTAATGGACTCTTCTTTTTCCCGTAATACGTCATCAATTTGTTTTTGAAGTTTATTAATTTCATTCTGCTGTTTTTGAATTTCCAGCTCTTTTTGGGCCAGTTGGTCTTCATAGTCGGTTTTACAACTGGTTAATCCGGCAATGATTTGGTCCTTATCGGACTCTCGGGCATTCATAACATCCTGAAGTTTGGCGTTTGCGTTTTGCATTTCCTCAATTCGGGATTTATACGACTGTATTTCCAATTCCAGGTTCGATTTTTCATCCAACAAAGTATCGATCTTTAATTGTGCTTGTTTCAGTAGATCAGTCAATTCGACATTTTTTTTAGCCAATAATTTGACCTCCTGCTGATACCTTCCGGCTTCTGCCTCCAGAATATTATGTTTTCCGGTTGAAACACACGCTGTCATCCCCAAGGATAAAATAATGAGCAGAAATAAATTGAATTTCATCATCCTGGTCCTCTCCTTTATGATGATTTTAGGCAACATCAGTGTTATCAATCAGGTATCTTTTTCTATTTTGTACATTTTGATAAATCCGATACGGTAATTGAAATTTCAATAAATTTACACAATATGAAAAGAAAAAAACCGAGGGCATCTCTGAGTTTTCTGTAGTGCTTACAAATTTTTAATGTTAAGCAGATCACATGAAAAAAAACAAGGCCTCAGTGATGACAACGATTTTATCTGTTGATATACTCTAACGGCTTGTGTATTTTAACCATGCTTAGTGATAAAGGAGATTTAGTTATGAAAAGAATTTATCGTTCAAAAACCGATGTAAAACTTGCAGGAATTTGTGGTGGTTTAGGTGAAATGTTCAATGTGGACCCCACTATTATTCGCCTTTTACTGATTTTTGCAACCATTGCCACCGGTGTAGCCCCGTTACTGATTACCTATGCTATCGGCTGGCTGATCATCCCGGAAGGAAATCCCGAATAATTCATGCTCGGAACATTTGTTAACGTCAGTACAGTGCTGCTGGGCAGTGTGATTGGTTTGCTACTGCATCGGCGTTTACCGGAGAAGATCACTAAAATCGTCTTCCAGGGAATCGGTCTTTTTACCCTGTTTCTTGGATTTACGATGGCCCAAAAAACATCAAATTACCTGATCGGGATTTTCAGTATCGTATTGGGGGCAATAAGCGGTCAGTTGCTATCGATCGATACGGTACTGGATAAATTCAGCGAACGGCTTAAGACGAGACTCGGTTCCAAAAATGACAAGTTTTCCGAAGGTCTGATAACTGCCTTTTTACTTTTTTGCATGGGTTCAATGACCATTCTTGGTGCGTTTGAAGAGGGTCTGGGCAACTCTCCGAATCTGCTCTATGCCAAATCCATGCTGGACGGTTTTTCATCCATTGCGCTTTCAGCCGGTCTGGGAATTGGTGTCATTTTTTCCACAATCCCGCTGTTAATTTACCAGGGTGGTTTGACGCTTTTTGCCGGCTGGCTGGGTGAATTTTTCAATGAAGTAGTCATCAACGAAATAACGGCGGTCGGCGGATTGATGCTGATTGGACTGGGAATCAATATTCTGGAGATCAAATCCATCAACGTAATCAACATGCTGCCGGGTTTGATTGTAGCCGTTATCCTCGCCACAATTTTCCTTTGAAAGAATTAATTCCCTTACTTTCTGATATTAACTCTGATAAAAACATGCGTTTTCGATTTTTCATTCATCAATTTTGTGCCGTTATCCTGGCTGTCTTTTCTTTAACGGGATGCGACCGGAATTATTCCAATATTAATCCAATAGATATCAGCAATCTGACCGATGCTGAATTGTCTGAAAAAATAGAATCGGATGTACAGATTCTGAAAATTGTCGAGCAGAATCTCCTTCGAATTCAGGATCGTAAAAAACACTATTTTTACGCATTTCAATCCAAAAAACCGGTGCTCTTAGATCATATTCAGCGTCAGGAAATCAGGGCTATCTGGATACAATACCTTGACCAGTTATTTGTCCTGACCAAATTAATGCTTGAATATCTGAATTATCAGGAATTAAATCCATCCTTTCAAAACGACGCTTTTATTATTGGATTTAGCTCCAATTTAATGTTGGTTTCATCCGGACTAGATTTTATCGAACGTACCGCTTTTATCGCCCCTTTTGAAGTACTATTGGATGAACCAATTCCCGAGTTCAATATCCCCAGAGGATTGTATACAAAATTTAAATGGCAGATATTAAACCTCAACGAGTATTTTAATATTGATGATGACTATCAAAAATATACAATCCTCATCAGAGAATCACCGGTGGGTCCGGGACAGCAAATAACAAGTCCGTTGTTCCCATTGATCGAATCCCATTATGCCCAGTCACGGAAAATCCTGAAATCAAAGCGGATGTCCCTGATATTCGCAAATTATCTGGAATCTATCAAAGACCATTCCCTGAAGATGGTTTTTCCGATTCAAAAAGGGGTCGCC
>JAFGXZ010000236.1 GCA_016936335.1 Fidelibacterota bacterium | reverse complement strand
ACAAGGCCACAAATAAAAAAATGAAGATGATAAATCTATATTGCAGCTTCATCTATAAGACTGTATTTCTCCAATCGTCGATACAGCGCCGCCCGGCTTAGGCCGAGAGTCTGGGCGACTTTACTGATGTTATTATCGTGGAATTCCAGGGCCTTTATAATCATGTTTTTTTCCATGTCATCGAGCGTCATGCTGCCAACCGGAGGCAAGCTTGAATCACCGGTTTTCCGGGGCACTACCTGAATTTGATTACGAAAGTCGTCTAAATGGATTTGGTCTTTTGAGGACATAAGAACCACCCGCTCAACCAGGTTTTTCAGTTCCCGGATATTTCCCGTCCAACTCAGACATTTGAGCCAGTTCATTGCTTTGGCCGAAATGACAATATCCGGCCGCAAATACAACATTTTCAGATTATCAATGAAATGTTGTACCAACAACGGTATATCATCCGGCCGTTCCCGCAGTGGCGGAAGTGTAATTGTGATCAGGTTTATCCGGTAAAACAGATCTTCTCGGAATTGTCCGTTTTCAACAAGCTGTTTCAGATCCCTGTTCGTTGCGGAAATCAGACGGACATCGGTAGTCTGAGTTTTGGTTGCGCCGATTTTTTCAAAGCTCCCTTCCTGGAGAACCCGTAGTAATTTTACCTGATTATTGATTGGCAAATCACCGATTTCATCCAGAAAGATGGTTCCACGGTTGGCCAGTTCAAAACGTCCGACACGATCACTTTTAGCGTCAGTGAAAGCTCCTTTTTTGTGGCCGAACATTTCGGTTTCGAATAAAGTCGATGGAATTCCACCGAGGTTGACTTTCACAAAGTCGGCATCCCGGCGGGAACTATTTATATGAATGGCTTCAGCAACCAGCTCTTTGCCAGTCCCGCTCTCTCCCAGAATCAGAACCGAAGCGTCGGTCTGACTGACCCGGCCCACGGTATGCAGGATTTTTATCAATTCCGGTGATTGCCCGATAATTTTTTCAAAATGATAACGCTGATCTAATTCGCTTCGGGAAACACGGGTATTTACTTCATCTTGTTTTTCGATCAATTTAAGATTCGTCGCGACTATTTTAAGCAGATTTTCATTGTTCCAGGGCTTACTGATAAAATCGTTGGCACCCAATTTCATTCCTTCAACTGCCAATTGAATGGACGCCCAGGCGGTCATCAAAATCACCGGTACCACTGAATTGGTTTGGCGGATGTCTTTTAGTAATGCCAACCCTTCTTCTCCGGAAGTCGCCCGGGAATAGTTCATATCCATCAGAACCAGCCCGTTTGTTATATGGGGCAAATGGTCAAGTGCCTCTTCCGGACCATTTGCAGTATAGACGGTATAGCTCTCCCGCTTCAACAGCAGGTTTAGCGATGCACGGATGGCTGGATCGTCGTCTATAATCAGGATTTGCGGTGCCATTGTAATTCCAATTTATTTAAGTTTCGACTAATATCAAACATCGTTCTCTATTCTTCATGCAGGGCCGTTGCCGGTTCAATACTGGCTGCAATTTTACCGGGATACAAAGCACAGACCGATGTTATCACATAGATGAACAGGATGCTGAGTACAAATGCCCAGGTATAGACATTGGTTTCGATGAAACTGATTACATTTAAAATCGGGATCTGGATTGCCAATATTCCACCCAGGATGATTCCGAAAGTCGAGAGCACCAAAGATTCCGCTAAAATCTGGACGTAGATGCCACGGGCTGTTGAACCCAATGCCCGGCGCAATCCGATTTCCGCCCGGCGTTTATTGGTGTTGTACCAGATTACACCGAATAGCCCAAGGCTGACATTAATTATCAGGAAACCGCTGATGATCAGTAAAACAACCGGGAAAATCATGGATTGTTTATTGGCACTGATACGGGCCTCTTCCATGCTCATGGTTTTCAAGCGAAAGTCCTTTGCAACGGACGAGAGTTGTTTGAGTAAATGTTCTTCAAACCGGGCGTCGGTACCGGGAAGGGTTTTAATTAGCAGTCGTTTGCCAAAGTTTTCGGACAGAAAAGAAATATCGTCGATGGGTTGATCGAGATTGATTCGCCGGACTAAAATCTTTTTCGAGCGGGTCAGCTCGCCGGAATTCCGAATATCATCCACAATGCCGACAACAATGTTTTCCTTATCTTCATTAAGGACGGTTTTCCCCAATCCACTTTCACCCCGGAACAGTTCTTTTTCGAGATTGCGATTGATAATAACGGGGTCTTTTAGTGACGTATTGTCTTCGGGACTAAACCAACGACCCTCCGCCAATTGAATGTCCAGTACTTTGGCAAACTGATCATCACCTCGTAGCAGACTAGCTGATACTTTATTTCCGTTGTATTCCAGGTCGTTACCTGACATGGCAGCCGGTGTAAACAGGTAAGATTCGGAAAACGCATGACCGGTGACTTCCGGAAAAGTCTCCACGGCAGTTTCCAATTGCTTCAGAGTTTCAACAATGGACGTCTTTTCGGCATTTTGCCAATCAATGTTCACCATCCAGACATTTTTATAATTAAAACCGAGTGGTTTGAAGTAATTTCCCAGCAGAAATATAACTGTGATCAGAACGACAAACATGACGATAAACGAAATAAAGATTTCCAGAATCATCAGGAGATTTCGCCGTTTCCGATTCCAGATGAGTTTAAACAAGTGCTTTAACATCATTCACCTCCCCGTAAAACTTCGGCCGGTTGCAATCGGGACATTTTATAGGCCGGATAGACGCCGGATAAAAACCCGAAAAAGACTGCAATCAGCAGGCTTTTGTACAATATTCGCCAATTCATGCTTAAATGAAGATGGGGAATAATCCCGCTGTTGTTGATAATTGATAAAATAATCAATGACAGGATGATGGCAATGATTCCGCCCAGCAGTGTTATGGCAATATTTTCAATGATAAACTGGCCAACCAGGGTTTTTGATGAAGCCCCAAAGGCCTTACGTACCCCGATTTCCGATGAGCGTTCCATGATTCGGCTGATATTGATATTAATCAGGTTTATTGTTGGCAGAATCATAAACAACAGCATCAGTAGAAAGAGAACCACCATCAAACCGGGTAAATTGGGCTCCCTGGAACCGCCAACAAAGACCCGGGAAAGGGTTTCACCATAGGTTTCGGCCCCGCCCCAGATTTTATTAAACCGACCTTCGGTAAACTCAACCTGGGACAGATGTTTCTGAAATTCTGCTTTAATACCGGGGATATCGCTGTGATTTTTTGCCAGAATAGTGGCAAAATAACCAGGAAATTCATTGGTCATAATTTTGGGCTCCATAATATTTGCGGGGGAATTTGTAATGGGGACCCAAACATCGGAATAGGGTAAAATCCGTAATAACGACACGTTGTCAACAACACCAATGACCCGGAAATCCTTTT
>JAFGXZ010000005.1 GCA_016936335.1 Fidelibacterota bacterium | reverse complement strand
TCGGAAGACAAGCGGCGGTCCGATCAGAGCACACAAGCCTGTCAGGCTTATAAAAATCCAGAGCTTATTTCGACGACTAAAGACCGGAAACAGGTTGACAGCCAGAGCGCCCAGCCCGAGACCAAGAACAGCAATCGATAAAATCAGAAAGGCAAAGGTATAAAAATATTCAGCCGAAAAAATTCGCGTCCAGACTAATTCCAGTGCAATCAGTGATACCGATAATAAGCCCACTGTCATAAATTTTTCATGTTTCATAAAATCCCCTTATTGATTGAACATTTTCGGCTACTCAGAATTCAGACTTATAGATGTTGATGTTTAGAAAATGGTTGTCGGTACAAAATAAAACAGCCCGATTAATTTTTCAGGCTGTTAAAATTTTATTGTAACTACTTTTCAAGATTACTTGCTTTTACGGTTATCACACCCTTTTTTAAGAAATTCATCAAAAGAAATCTGAGACTTATAGCATTCATGTTCCACATATTCCAGAATATTCATAAACATGTCTTTTTTAATATAGCCGGGGATAACGGTAATTATCTCCATTTCAGGGGTTAAAAAAGCAATTGATGGAAAACCTGTCACCTGGAATGCGGATGTCAACTCACGGGGAGACAGTTGTTGCCCCCGAAAGGTAATCGTTTCGGTGGTGCTTTCAGCGTTCAGTTTGATCGGAATAAAATTTTCAAACAGGTATTTTTCCACCTTTGGATCGGAAAAGGTCTCTTTGTCCATCACTTTGCACCAGTGGCACCAGTCGGCATAGAAATCAATGACCAGATGTTTCGCCCCGCTATCAGCGAGTTTCATCCCGTCTTGAAACGCATACCATTGCTGACCCGCCCGGGTAGCAATCTGAAAGATAAATATCAAACTGAACAACGTAAATAGTACATTCTTTTTCATAATTTTGTTTCCCATTTTTTTAAAACTTAGAGTCACTGTTATTTGATTGGTTTCAACTGTTTTATCAGCATATCATTTTTTCACAGTCGTTTGCCAATTAATATTCATCGAATTCTCTTCAAAATCAATGTCTAAAATTTGAAGTTTGTGTACGTTTTACTTAATTTTTATTTTGGATTTACTGAATTTTCATTTATTTTACGTAACAATATAAATGTAAAACATATCCATAAGGAGGGGCAATGGCAGTTTTCCAATATTACAAGGATAAGGGCGATCGCTGGAGGTGGCGTTTACGCAACGATGACGGAAAAATTATTGCCGTATCGGGCGAAGGATTTGCGAGTAAGGATGAATGCCTTGACGATTTACAAACTGCAAAAGAAGTCTCGGAAATATCGGAAGTTCGTGTTTATGAAACCGAAGAAGATTTCACTGTTATCAGAGAAGCACCCGATCTGGAATCCGAACCTGTCGAAGAAATTGAACCTGAACCCGAATCGGAACCTGAACCCGAAATAGAATCAGAAGAAATAGTTGAACCCGAACCTGAGTTTGATGAGCCTGAACATGAAACGCCGGTATTTGAAGATGATTATTCTGATCAACCGGATGATATTCCACCCATGATCCGGGAATCTTCATTTACAGCGGTCCCGGAAAAGTGGAAACGTCCTAACTGGGCATTGATTACGTCGGTCGGATCAGTAGCGATAATCATTATTCTCATAATTTTATTATCTTTGAGAGATAAAACCGAACCGCAGCCGGAGACCCTGGAAATTATCTCGGATATTCAGGAACAGACATCCCCGGAACCGACTCCCGCTCCACAACCTGAACCTGTTATCGAAGAAGAACCTGTCCAAGTTGAAACTGAACTGGAATCCAAAGTTGAATCCCCGGAATTGAGTAAAATTCAGGAACCTGTCCCGATGGATATTTTCCATACTGTTGTCAAAGGTGATCGACTCTGGTCGCTGGCTGATGAATATTATTCCGATGCCTTTCTCTGGCCGAATATTTACAACGCCAACACAAAGAAAATCAAGAATCCTGATGTATTGAGATTAGGAATTGAGCTCCTCATCCCTGCATTGGAAGGGAATTATTTAAAACTTAGTAAGGCCGACCGGCGCAAGGTTGCCGACGGCTACCTGCATGCATACCTGATCTATAAGAAATTAGGTAAAGCGGATGCAAAATATTATCTGTGGGTGGCACAATTGTATGATCAATCAATTCTGACCGAATACCAGGGTGAAATTGACTTGGAAGATATGCAGATAATTAAACACTATAAAAAACGTTAGGAGTAACGTTATGTCCATTTTGCAATTATATATTGATAAAGCCGGTCAATGGCGCTGGCGTTTAAGGACCAACGATCAGGAAATTGTCGGTGTGTCCGGTATGGGGTTCGATACGAAAGAAGAATGTATTCTGTACGTCGAAGAGGTACTCAGATATGCAAATGTGGCCGATATAGAAGAGTCAGACGAGTAGCATCGATCACTATTTTCTGAATAAAATAGGGATTTTCGTAAGAAGATCCCTATTTTTTTAACTTCCGATACATCTCCAGGACATTTGGAAACGGTGAAAGCGCCCGTTCGAAAATCCCCAGGGAATATGCAATTGCCAATCCATAGTTTGTGATTGGAATTTCTGCACGTTTTGCGTACATGATCCGGGACAGCACCTCTCTTCTGTTAAACATGCAGGAACCGCAATGGATGATCAATTTGTATTTTTCAAGATCGTCAGGGAAATCATGTCCCTGTGAATGACTGAAGTTGATCCTTCCGCCAATATATTGGGTCAGCCAGCGAGGAATTTTTACTGTCCCAATATCGTCGGTAATCGGATGATGGGTGCAGGATTCAGCGATCAGAACATTGTCCCCGGGTTTTAATTTATCAATAACCATGGCACCACGGACAAACTCACTGAGATTCCCCTTCACCCGGGCAAACAGAATTGAAAATGACGTCATCAATACATCTTTCGGAGTATCGGCAGCAACTTTCAGAAATGCCTGGGAATCAGTCACAACGATTGCCGGTTTGGAATTCAGTTTCTGGAATGCATCCCGCAATTCCCGTTCCTTTACAACCATACAATACGCATCGCTATCAAGAATTTCCCGGATAGCTTGTACCTGTGGCAAGATCAAACGTCCTTTCGGTGCCTCTTTGTCAATCGGAACAACAAGAATGGCCAGATCACCGGGCCGGATCAGGTCACTGATAATGGTGGGTGAATTGATAATATCCTGGGGAGCCTGACGTACAATCGCTTCCCTCAGGTCAAAGATTCCCCCGGCTTCTGTAGCAATTGCTTTCACAACCGCCCTTTTTTCGAGTTCAAGTTTTTGAACCAGTTCATCACTTGGTGTTTCCAGATCGGCTTTATTGAATACGGTAATTATTGGAACGGAACGTTCAGTAAACTCTGTCGCCAATTCCTCTTCAAAGGGTCCCCAGTAATTACCGGTTGTGACGATTATTGCCAGGTCGGTACGATCAAATATCTTTTTTGTATGCGCTGTACGCATATCACCAAGAATGCCAGAATCATCCACACCCGCAGTATCGATAAAGACCACCGGCCCGATGGGTAAGAGTTCCATAGGCTTTTCTACAGGATCAGTCGTCGTACCGGCAACGTTAGACACAATAGACACGGTTTGCCGTGTCAGGGCATTTAGAAGGGACGATTTCCCAACATTTCGGCGACCAAATATTCCAATGTGCAGCCGCATGCCTTTTGGTGTTTTCTGCATGATTAATAATCGCTTTCTGCTTTTGAACCCAGACGATTCACATGTTCCGTTGAAATCAGTTCGGCGAATTCTATCTCCGAAAGAATTTTCTGTTCAATGACCAGTGCTCTGATTGATTTCCCGGTTTCTCTTGAGGCTTTTCCTAATTCTGAGGCTTTATCATAACCGAATACTTCAACCAGGGCCGTCAATAATGCCGTTGAGGATTCCAGATTCCGCCGACATCGCTCCTCATCGGCTTTAAGACCCTCAACGCAAAATGCACGATATATTTTAATCGCATTTGCCAGAAGTTCCAGGTTGCTTAACAGATTTTCAGCAATTAGTGGCAGAAACGCATTCAGTTCAAGATTTCCATGTGACGCAGCAAAGGATACTGTCTGGGAATTTGAAAAAACCTGCATACAGACCTGCATCACAGCCTCCGGAATGACCGGATTGATTTTATCCGGCATGATCGACGAACCTGCCTGGCGTTTGGGGAGGATCAGTTCACCGAATCCTCCACTGGGTCCCGATGCCAGCAGGCGCAGATCATTGGCCGATTTGAATAGCGTGGTCGCACAGGCATTAAGGATTCCGCTGACTTCCACAAAGACATCCATATTCTGGGTGGTTTCGACCAGATTTTCCGATCGAGCCAACCCGATCCCGGTGATTTCCTTGAGTTGTTCTACCACATCAAAGATGTATTTTTTCGGAGCTGATATTCCGGTCCCAATAGCCGTGCCACCGAGATTGATGACACGCAAGCGTTCTTCGCATTTATAAATTCGCCAGCGATCACGAGCAAAGGCATCGGCATAGGCACTCATTTCACGTCCCAAGGTTATCAGAACTGCATCCTGAAGTTGTGTCCGCCCTACCTTCACCACATGCGCGAATTCCTTCTCCTTTTGCTGAAAGGCTTCTGTCAATCCGACAATTTCCTGTTCCAGTTCACGAAGCCGATTGATCGCAGCGATCTTTAAAGCTGTTGGATAGGTATCATTAGTGGATTGATGCAAGTTTACGTCATCGATCGGATTAATAACCGAGTAATCCCCCGGTTTTTTCCCAAGAATCTGCAACGCCCGGTTTGCAATGACTTCATTTACGTTCATATTGGTCGAAGTGCCAGCCCCGCCCTGCAATGCATCAACAATGATATGCTCGTCAAGCAAGCCTTCCATCATTTCACTGGAAGATCGCTCAAGCGCATTAAAAAGTTTATCCGGCCATTTTTTAATCGCTTGATTACTGCGAATTGCCGCTAATTTGACCGCACCAAAGGCATGAATCAGCGCCTTATTTACTGGCCGATTCGCCAATGGAAAATTCTCGGCTGCACGCATGCTGTGAATTCCCCAAAGGACATTTTCTGGAACGCTCAGACTTCCGATAGGATCTTTTTCCAGTCGAATTGATTTCATACTTTCTCCCGGTATATCAGTCACTTAGAATACCTCTGATCATGTCATTAATTAGATGAATATCCTTTTCCTCAGCAAGTTTACGAGTGGAGATAATTCCCCATCGATCATTCAGTTGAAACCGCCAGGAACCGTAAACTGTTTTATCACTGCCAGCCACGAAAGACCAGCGTTTGCCCTTGATTTCACAAAAGTAAATATCCGTTTTAAAATGATCTGCCAATTCATGTGCTAACAGCACCAATTTACCTTTTCTTGATAAATCCGAGTTTTTTGTTTTCTGAATCCGTTCTTTTGTACTCATAAATCTACAATCTCAAATCTAATATTTAGATATAGACATCTCTCTTCCCATTCAGGGTATCCCGATACATTTTATCGAATGTTTCCAGCAAACTGCCTTTACTGAAAAATGGTATTTCACGAATTTGAGATATTTCCTGCTCGATCAGTTTCTCTCCTATTGCCTTGGTTTCCGGCGATGCATAATCATCCAGGTATTCCCGGAATGTCAGAACCGCATTCAATTTACAAAATTTTCCTTCAGTACAACTCTTCAACAATCCCATGATCTTATCACCGGTTCGTCCGCAACGATAACCAGCCGTGCAAAATGAGGTAATCATGCCCATTTCCGCCAATTCAAGAACAACATCATCCAGCCGGCGTGTATCACCCAGGATAAACTGCTGTTTATCGATTTCCTGGTTCTGGCGCTCCAAATGACTCAGTTCCTTTAACGCTTCTGTATATCCACCGATCCCGATTTTTGTAGAGGCGTCAGTCTGTGTACAACCAACCTGTATGACCTCTTTTTTCAGTGGGGCGTTTTCACGGGCCGTAATGATCAATCCGGTATAGGGTACTGATAGTCGCAGTACGGTCACCAACTTTTTAAAATCGGCGTCACTGACCAGATAATTGGAACTAATACTCAATGCCGATCCCGATGCCGGGGTCATGCGTGGAAAGGAAATTGTGTGCGGTCCAATCCCAAACTGTCTTTCAAGATCAATCGCATGATGTAAAAGTCCCATCACTTCAAATCGCCAGTCATAGAGTCCAAAAAGGGCACCGGTAGCTACATCATCAATCCCGGCTTCCATCGCACGATGCAGCGCATACAATCGCCAGCGATAATTACCTTTCAGTGTATTCGACGGATGGATTCTGGCATATTTGGTTTTATGATAGGTTTCCTGGAATACCTGGTAAGTACCGATTCCCACATTCCAGAGTTTTTTCAAGTCAGCGACGGACATTGGGGCTGCATTAATATTGACCCTCCGAATTTCGCCCATACCATTCCGGGCCGGCATTTTCACGTTGTAAATAGTCTCAATAGTCCGGGCAATATAATCGGCATCGGAACGCGGATGTTCACCAAAAACCACGATCATCCGCTTATGCCCTTCAGATATTACCGCCTCCGTCTCCTGCCGAACCTCATCCATGGTCAATATGCGCCGTTTCTCATCTTTATTCTCATAACGAAAGCCACAATAAGCGCAATTATTGACGCACAGGTTGCTGCAGTACAACGGTGCAAAAAAGACAATCCGGTTATCATAAACCTTACGTTTCACTTCTAGACCGGCTGCAAACATCTTTTCCCAGAGATCGGGATCCTCCACATGCAACAGCGCGGCGGTTTCTTCGGGATCCAGACGTTCGATGCACAGGGATTTCTGAATAATGTCCCGAATCCGCTGCTTTTCCGGCTTCTGATTTTTCGCTAATGTTGTGTTTATAGCCTGTTCATTAATAAAATCTTTTCCATCAATGAGATATTTATCAATCTCATCCGGCTTCACAACCTGCTTAACCCATTCTTTTACTGTTAATTCCGACATGATATCTATCCTTATAATTTTATATTTTCAATTATACATTTTTCATTACTCTTCAAAGGTGAATCGCCCCTGGCCCACGAAACATGATACCCCGCTTTTTCAATCATTGATAATGCGGCCTGCAATCCATCCTCATCAAAATCCTGTTGAACATTTTTACCGGGATAGATATTATACAACTCCTTCACCCGCTTCGGCGTAAAGGACGGCATGATGACATTGGCGCCTACCTGCAAACCCCGCATCCGTCCGCCAGGGCAGGCGCTTTCCATGGCGCTCGTAGAGGGAATATTGGCCATGGGATTCAGTATCCGCATCAACGCATAAGCCCGCAGAACCCTGTCCACATTTCCGTTGGATTCCCTGGCAAAGGGCGTCTGAGGGTGCGCGACAAACGGCCCC
>JAFGXZ010000235.1 GCA_016936335.1 Fidelibacterota bacterium | reverse complement strand
TTCCCGGACCAACGTTTCCATGAGTCGGCCGCTGATATCGTAGATCGAAATCGTGACGAAGGACTCTTCCGGTAACCCGTATTTGATGGTGGTTTCCGGGTTGAAGGGATTGGGATAGTTTGGATAGAGGCAATAGTCGATTGGAATTAAATGATCAGAATCACTTATTGCTTCTGGTGATAAAAGAGAAAAACCAAAGGGAGCATTTGATGCGATTGTAGAATCTTTAAGATCAAAAGCAGTAACAGTCCAATAGATTGCGATATTGCTTTCTATACAGGTTGAAGTTGTATAGTCAATGAGGACAGATGTATCAGGAACGGTGAATGTATCTGAACCGTAAAGGTCCGTATAAATTGTTAGTTTATAATTAATAGAGTCTTCGTCTATATCTTTGGCGTGAGTCCACGAAAAAAATAATTCACTTGAGTCCTGATCATAATTTGTCCAATATCCATCTTCAGGGGTTAATAATGAAAATTCGTTCGGCGGATCATTCACTGGGGCAATTTTAATGATAACACTTCCCGTATCGGCCAGCTGTCCATCGGTGACAATCATGCTCAGTGTATCTTTGCCGTAGAAATTTTCATTCGGCAGAATCATCAGGGTATCATTTTCAATCGATGCATCGCAATAAAGCCCGTCGCTCAGATCCCAGCTGAGACTTTTATCCGGTGTGTCGAGATCCTCAACATAGGGATACCATTCGCTGAGTGCCATTTTATGGGGAGTATCTTCGGTCATTTCAATATCCGGCAGATCAGTCAATTCCGGGCCGTAGGTCTGAGGGATTGTCGATGATTGGAACCATTGAATTATTCTGTTGACCAGGGTGTCTTTCTGCGTATTACTGCTGATTGCACTGAAGTTTAATGACAGGAGTACCGTGCGATATTGTTCGGTTTCAACTTTTGTGCCCATAATATACTCGGTTTGTGGTAATGTCAGAAATACCGGATCAGTGCCAAGCTTGTTATTTGGTGTGATGGTATTTGGATAACTTGCAAATACATTTAGCGTAAGACCATCGGATATGGGGTCATTATTTACACCGAGGATCGTGCTGACATTATTCGGATACCAGTTTTGAATTCTGCCGCCAAAATAAGTATCGGCGAAATCCGTATCGGAATAATATCCCAGTCCATTATCACCAGCCGCCAGAATGGCTTTCGGATTTTCAGCTGTACCGCTTTGCAGGAATATCTTGATTGAGGTGGAATCAAAATAGGAGGCAACTGAATAGGGGGCATCCAGAATTATCGTTTGATAACTCAAAAGATTTGTCTGGCTCGGGAAAGCGTAATTACTCGCTTTATAGAAGTCGTATTCAATGTTCAATCGATCCAATACATCGGCAATATTTTCATCGGGCTGGGCAATCAGCAGGGTTTTGTGGTGGGGTAAAATCGTGATTGTATCCGATGCCGCAGTCAAAACATCACAAGTGGCCAGGATTCGGAATTGGCCGCTGTCCGGATAGGTAATGTTGGTAAACTGAGCAATGCCGTTGGTGAAGGTTTTTGTCAGTGCGTCGGTGGATTGTAATGCCGCCGTTGTAGGTGTTATACCATCCAGCCGGACGGCGGATAAAGTAACGTCAATGCCATTCACCGAGGCGGCTACGATCCCGGCGGCATCGACGATTTTTAACTGCATCCACCAGCCTTCAACTAAGTTTTTTCCGAAAAAGTCGTCACCGAGATTGACAAATTCATAGCGATCAGGCACAACCTGAAACAGAATTGTATCTGATAGAACGCTTTCCGAATTATAGGCAAAACAGGAACCACTTTTATCCGCGATAATGTCATAAAGAGCGTTTATTTTCATCTGAACCGATTTGCCGTCTACATTCTGCAATGGTTCTTTATAGGTGGCGCTGATGGTGTATGCGTACGAGGTATTTTCCGGTATCTCTTTCCAGGTTTCGTCCAGTGATCCGAATATGATTCTGGAGGCATAAATTGAACCATCAAGATTGGTGCCGTCAGTTCCGGTTATAGTAACTTTTGAGAATACATCGTTAAAACAGATGTCCACCGACATCCCCGGTCCGCGCTGAACAATGAGTTCTTTCATTTTTGTGGAAAAACCGTCACCACCGTTATCATTGATTGAGAATTGCAGCATTTCCATGGAACCGGTGGTGCTTGTGCTGACGGTGTCAATTGCTGGTGGCTCCGCTGCCAGTGAAACCAGAGTCGAAGTAATATCAGTACTTTTAGTGCTGCGAAGATTAAAATCGCCGGTTTGCGCCACTTTGACGGTGGAACCGTCACTGTCAATATAAACAATGTTGACTGTATTGCTTTTCGAATCGAGGGCAATTTTACTTTCCACATGGGCAAGACCATCGCTATTGGTGTTTGCAACCAACTCTGCAGAACTCCAAGTTCCGTTAATATTGTTGATATAGAAAAGGGCACCATCAATTGAGAAGACGATATGAGCCTTGCCATTTTCATCGACGATGATATCCGGGAAATTACTGCCATCAGTGGCCAGCTCCGGGACGCTCCAATCACCGCCGGAATTGTTCAGATAATATATTCCGTTGCTGCTGGCAAACGCAACATGAAGTACATTGTCTGAATCACAAGCAATCGTCGGTTGATAAGCACTGGCTTCAATCTGGTCAATTGTATCCGGATTGCTCCAGGTAGTACCGTCTCGATAGCAGTAAAATATTCCATCACCGTTATAGCCTACAAAATGAAGAGTATCATTGTTATCTATTGCCGAGCTGAAAAACTGAGTAATATTGGGAATTACTATATTGTTTACATCGAGCTGTTGGTAATAAACATTGCTTCCGTATGTATCTTCCTGCGCGAATACATGTGTTTGGTAATCGCTGTCAACTTCAATGGATGCTTCATGATAATGACCGCCATTCCATGATCGGTTCAGACTCCAATAAATGTTAGTGATTTCCCGGTTTGTGACATAACGAGGTTCATAATTATAGCCATAATAACGGAACACGATATACGCGTTGCCCTCATTATCAGCGGTGATGGAAGGACTGTAGGCTTGATTTCCTGAACTGCCGGCAACCTGTTGCTGAATACTCCATGAACCAGATTGATTTGTGGCATATTGAATAAAAACGCCCACATAATCGCCGCTTGACCAGGCCACATGCAGGTTACCCAGAGGGTCACTGCAGATCACCGGTCGGGTTGAAGAGGATGCCATACCGACGGTAGTATGAGTCCAGTTTGCTGCAGAAAGCAGAGTGGATAACAGAAGCATGGAAAAAAGGATGGTAAAATATTGTTTTCTAAAACTCATTGCTCCTCCGGGTCTGATTTTATTCGTATTTGCATTAATATACAGAATTCACACAGCGATGTAAAATGGATTTCGTAAAACCTGTGATATGTAACAAGCTGGATTTATTTCAACGATTCATGAATTGCCGCTACGCCAAACAATAACGATATGTAATGAACGGTCCTAAAACCTGACTTACGCAAGATTGATGTTAATTCGTCAGCCGGGTAGAAACGCGGAATGGTTTGAGAGAGATAGGCATATCCCGCCTTTGAACCGGAGATAAGACTGCCAATGGGTTTGACGAAAATCTTAATGAAAAGATGAACGATTTTTCGGATTAACGGGGATTCGGGTTGGCTGGTTTCAAGGTTGATAAATCTGCCGCCCGGTTTGAGTACCCGGTAAAATTCCTTGAAGCTGGTTTCCAGCGCGTCACGGCTGGTGTTGATATTGCGGGTGGCAAAGGAAATGGTTATCAGATCAAAAGTATTGTCAGGGAAGGGCAGGTATTTGATATCGGATAATGTAAACTGAATAGCATTGCCGTTGGGCTTTTTTCGGGCTTCCGACAGCATGGGCAGTGAAAAATCCGCCGCGTAAACAGTTGTGCCCCGTTCTGCTTTTTTGACCAGGTAATTGGCGGTTTCGCCGGTGCCGGTACAGACATCCAGCCAGTGAGTACCGCCTTGAGAAACAGCAATCTTAACAGCCTTTTTTCGCCAGAGTATATCCAATCCAAAGGTGAGAATATGATTAACCAGTTCATAGGTTTTGGGAACTTCGGAAAATATTTTTTGAATACCTTTATTCACGATCAACCTTTCGAGCGGGTAATTTATCGGTTATTAATCCTGATGACCAGTAATTATTTTCGGCTAATAAAAAAGCGGACTCGAAAGACCGCTTTTTTAAATCTAATAATTGATTGGATTTGTTAATCGTCTTCTTCTCCGTCTTCAACTTCTACGTACTGAGCCAGTTTGGCTTCGAATGCTGACAACAACTCCGGATTACTGCTACCGTTGATCAGAATCTGACCATCAGTTATTTGGGCACCGTTAAAATCCACATCTGCTAACCAGGTAGCCAGGTCAAAAACAACTGTTAGTTCCACCGTTGTGTCGCTGGCAACGATGATTCCGCCATTACTGAGCAGCATCTGGACCTCTTCGGCAAACGCAGATTCCAGGCTGAATGCCACCGGTAAGCCTGCATCGGCTGTAAATTCACCACTGATGACAACACTTTTACCATCAATAGGTTTATATGCAAAATTAATCTGCTTAAATGTGCCGGCGTAAACATCGAACGTACCAATTAGCGCCTGACCACTGCTGATATCCAAAGCGAAGGGACCAGCTGCAATGATATCGTCGATATCCGACTCATCTTCATCATCGGTGCTGTCCTGCTCACCATATTCAAAATCGCCATCCTGATCATCTTCATTATCTATGTCTTCATTATCACCATCATCCTGATCTTCGTCCTGATCACCATCCTGAAAATCGCCTTCTTGATCATTATCATCCTGATCATCTTCCTCGTCAATCTGTTCGTCGTTCTCACCGGAATTTTCTTCTATGACCAGATCGGCGATGTTAATCAGGGCAGTCTGAATGTTTACAGTTCCGCCTATAACCGGAATATCACTTAAACCGGAAGAAGTCGAGGTTGATGTTGCGGCTTTCATCAATGCCTTACTGGTATATTTTAAAGGAGACTTCTGGGAATTTGTCGGGGAACCGTTATTACAGCTAAAACTCCAGATCAGCACGATAACTAATCCGAAAATTATGAAAATTGATTTTGAACGTGTCATGATGACTCCTGTGCTTTGTATTTATTAAAATGTCAAATCCAGGAATTATATGGTCAATTATTGTGCCAATGTCAAATTGGGAAAATAATTGTATTCATTCGTCCTTTTTCGTCGGGAAAGAATTACTTGCATAAGTTAATTTAATTTCAAAGTGTCAAATTCTTCACGCAGAATCGCAAAAGTGTCAATATTTTAACGGCGTATGTCAAATAACTGGCGCTTACTGTAATTAAAATCTGTACCGCAATCCAACACCGATAACAGATGTCGAATATTGAAAAGAAGACAGGTTGGATTGATTATTTTCCAGATTATAATTAATGTCCATTGATAGGTTTTTAAGAAGATCTACTTTTGCGTTCACAGACAAATAAAACAACAGGTCGCGGCGATGTTCATTGTCATCTTCCATCAGCAACCAGTGTCGAAAATGCTTGGATTGGATAACACCGAATCCAAACAAGGAAAGCCGGTCACTTACTTTAAATAGTATTGAGCTTGAGACCTTGTGCTTGGTATAATCAAAATCCGAATCTTCGGCCAGTATATCTTCGGTTTCTTCATCACCGGAGTGCTCGCCTTCCTCATTATTCTGGAAATCTTCGGGGCGGTCGGTCTCAAAAGTATAGCGAAAATCAATAAAGTATCTCTTCTGGAAAATCGTTCTACCAAACAACTCAACAGAATAGCGCGTTCCAATCGGATTCAAAGTATCATTAACAGAAACATCGAAAGGATATAGGTTACCACTATGCCAACTGAATTCATTCTTCAGGCCGATTCGGGTTTTTGTATCAAGATCGTAAGTATTTGTCAGGAACACACGGTTGCTAGAGTAATCTCGGATAATTGGATTGGCAGGATACTGTTTTAACCAATGGCGATAACCGGTGTTGATCTGCCAGTCATTTAACAATGTATGGCGAATATAAAAGGTGAGAATATTTCGATAATAATTGAGTGATTCACTATTTGAATAATTCCTGAATTGAAACCGATCTGTAATATTTATCTGAGTGTTCTCCCGGGGGGAAATATGATAATTACCAAAGAACACATGTTCCATCCGGCTATAAATTTGATAACTATAATACTGCTTCATCTGATTTTCATAATAGATGTTCAAATACTGTTTTGAAACCGACGCAGATTTTTGATAGCCAATCCTGAGGTAAGTGTTAATCCGAGAATCTGCGGTTTTAAGAGAATCTTCAACACGATAAATATTGCTACGATACTCTTGAATAACGCTCAGATTTACATAAAAGGGTTTTTCATTTTGCCCAAACAGAATGCAACTATAAAGTATCAGTGCCAGTCCAAAATTGATTTGTCTAAAATGAAATTTATTCATAGCCCGTTGACCTGCCTAAATTGGAATTTTTCAGTTTGTTTTGAATGGTTTTTTGGAAGATGATCTGTTGATCTTCAAGAGATTTAATACTTGTTTTAATTTGTTGTAATCGCTCGAGAATGTGAGAAATATTGGCTTTGAGAGTATAAACTTCATCTTTTAACTGGTCCGACCGTTCCTGATCGAAATATTCCTGTTCCGGATCAATGCTTTGTTGAAGATTATCTGTAAAAATAATCAAATCTTCATAAACGGAAAGATTGGATTGTTGCTTTTCCAGATGGTTCATTAATTGCTGTTCTTCCCGATGAAGCCGGGTAACCTGATCCTGCAATAGCGTGTTCTTTAATTGTAATCGTTCAAGATTATCACTATCCTCAATTTCCAGGGATGGCTGCTCTGATTTTTGAAATGATTGATCGGTGAGTTTCTGCTGATATATCCTTTTATTCTTTTCAAGAGTATCCAGTAAACTGAGTATAGACGTTGTTGGTCCGTTGTGAGTATTTATTTCATTGGATTGCATTGTTTCCTTCAGTGCCGCTTCATATTGGTTAATTATAAAATGATAATTTTCCTGTAATTGATACCTGATTGTGCGGATTCGGATATTGATGGTTTCCATTTCGGAAGCAATTTGTTGGGCTTTTTTCAAATTCCGGTTCAGATTATATCTATTTAGAAGATTTGAAGAACCCTTAAGATTTTGTTTCTGTTGAAAGATGGTCTCATTCAGCTGATTCAGGGATTGTGATAAGGAACTGGTTTTATTGTTTAATTCGACAAGGGAATCCTCCATTATTGTGATAATCTGCTGAAGGGCAGAGATTGATACATCCTGCGCATTTATATCTTTTGATATCCACAGTAGTAAAACAGTGAATACTATAAAACGAAAAAGGAATATTTTGGGATTATTAGTTGCTATCGTCATTATATCCCAACAATCGGTATTTTTCGATTTTATACCGGAGGGTTGTCCGTTTAGTTTTCAGTTTTCGTGCGGCTCTGGCAATATTGCCCTCATTCTTATCCAGAATTTCCTGAATCAGCTTTCGCTCAAAATCATTTACTAATTCAACCAGGCTGCCGGGTTCATTGACCGGCTCTGGAACAGAATCATGCAGGTCAATTACATCTGTAACAAGATTGTCTGGTAGATCTTCAAGTCGAAGCTGAGTCTGAGTGCTCATTACAATTGCCCGCTCAATAACATTTTCCAGTTCCCGAATGTTGCCAGGCCAATTATAATTTATCAAGGCATTTAGAGCTTCAGGCGAAACATCCCGTACCTGTCGACCGGTTTCGACATTATATTTTGTAATAAAATGATCCACAAGCACAGGAATATCCTCTTTACGGTCTTGGAGCGATGGCAGAGTAATCGGTACAACATTCAGGCGATAATATAGATCTTCTCGGAATTTTCCGGATTTGATTAATGCTGCCAGATCCTGGTTGGTGGCTGCGATGATCCGGGCATTCATTTTCAGGGTTTCCGT
>JAFGXZ010000234.1 GCA_016936335.1 Fidelibacterota bacterium | reverse complement strand
TGGAGCGACAGCGGTGCCGCGAAACTTCATCTATATTTCCATGGCGCCCTATCTCTATGTCTTTGAAGTCGCTTTTGCCAACGAGCGGATGAGTTTACTTATGAACCATGAGCAGGTTCATGTTGTTGCTATGGATCAATGTACTCGACGCGAAAAACTCTGGCGCAAGGTTTTCGGTGGGAAAATTCAGCAGATTGCCGATCACCCTATTTCCATGTTCTATGCTTATCAGACCGCGCCGCGAAAATTTTCTCCGCGCTGGTATCATGAAGGCATTGCGGTATTCATGGAAACCTGGATGAGCGGTGGCGTCGGGCGTGCATTGGGTGCTTACGATGAGATGGTTTTCCGAACCATGGTTCATGATTCCAGCTATATTTATCATGTTGTGGGTTTGGAATCCGAAGGAACTGCGATCGATTTCCAGGTGGGGGCGAATTCCTATCTCTACGGCGCCCGGTTTTTCAATTATCTCGCCAGTAAATACGGTCCAAAGAACTTGATCAATTGGGTGAATTATCGTCCGGGAAGCAAGCGGTATTTTTCCCGTCAATTTAAGCAGGTGTATAAGACGCCAATGACAGATGAATGGACGAAATGGATTGATTTTGAGAAAAAGTGGCAACAGGAAAATCTGCAGCGAATTAATAAAAACCCGATCACACGCTTTCGACCAATCATCAATGATAAGGTTCTGGGCAGTGTTTCCCGGTCTTTTATTGACCCTGAAAAAGGAATTCTCTACACTGGCGTAAAATTTCCCGGCCAATTAGCGCATATTACGGCCATTGATCTGAAAACCGGGAAAATGCGAAAAATCTGCGATGTTAAAGGGGCCTCGACTTATTTTGTCACCAACATGGTATTCGATAAAGACAATGACAAGATCTACTTCACAACGGATAATTTTAAATATCGCGATTTGAATATGGTCGATCTAAAAACCCGCAGATCAAAAAAATTAATTACCGATGTCCGTACCGGCGATCTGGCGCTGAATCCGGTCAATAATGCGATTTTCGGTGTTCGCCATGAGAGCGGAATCTCCACAATTGTCCGCATCGATCCACCCTATACAGATTATCAGGCTCTGTTTGCCTTTCAGTACGGCACTGATCTCTACGATCTCGATATTTCTCCCGACGGTCAGTATCTCACTGGAGCATTGACCTTTGTGGACGGCAATCAGAAACTAATCCGCTTTAAGATCGCCGATCTTGAGAATTCCAAGGTGGATTATGAGGAACTGTTCGATTTCCAGATGAATTCACCGGCGGGTTTCGTCTATTCACCCGACGGCCGTTATATTTACGGAACTTCGTATTATTCCGGCGTCTCAAATATTTACCGCTATGATTTCAGTATAAATGATATGTCCATCGTCAGCAATGCCGAAACCGGCTACTTTCGCCCATTGCCATTAAATGAGGATTCATTGATCGTTTATCAATATACTTCCAAGGGATTCATACCTGGTTGGATTGAGGACAAGACGATCGATAATGTTGCGGCGATTCACTTTCTGGGCCAATCGGTCTATGAGAAATATCCTTATGTTGCAGACTGGCATCCTGGTAACCCCGGTGATGTGCCGTTGGATAGCCTGATCCGGTACAACGGTATTTACCACAGCCTGAAAAACCAGCATCTCACGGCGGTATATCCGATCGTTGAAGGGTATAAAAATACCGCAGCATTGGGATATTATTTTGAAATTAAAAATGATATCGGTTACGATGCCATGACCGTGACAGTATCCTATTCTCCCGGCGGTGTTTTGCTGACTACTGATGAACGACTTCACCTGGACATAAGTGTTCGACACTGGCGCTGGGAACTCAATGCCAAATACAATGATGCTGATTTCTATGACCTGTTTGGTCCCACGAAAACAAGCCGAAAAGGCTACTACCTGGGTATGAATTACAGACAAAACCTGATTTACGACACGCCACGAACAATGGATTTGACCTGGCGATTCGGCGGCTGGGGCGGTCTGGAAACCCTGCCGGATTATCAGAATGTGACGGCGAATTATACTCATTACTACTTCAACAATCTGATATTTTCCTATGAATACATTGAACAATCGCTTGGTGCTGTCGATGGCGAAAAGGGTTATTCTATGAATGTTTATTCACTGAATAACCTGGTAAACAGACAGTTGTTTCCACGTCTGGTGACCACGTTTGATTATGGCGTTCCATTACCGGTAAATCATGTTTCGATCTGGCTTAGATCAGCGGTTGGTTTGTCGCGTTCAGAACATAATGAGCCCTTCGCCAATTATTACTTCGGTGGATTTGGCAATAACTGGATTGATCATCAATCGGAAAAACGGTATCGGGAATTTTATACCTTTCCCGGCGCTGAATTGAACAGTATCGGCGGAACGAATTTTGCCAAAGTGATGGCTGAACTCAACCTGCCACCAATCCGCTTTCGCCACATAGGGATTCCGGCGATGTATCCCCGCTGGCTGCGCGGCTCCATCTTTGCCTCGGCGATTGTCACCAATCTTGATGATAAATCAGTGATGCGACATGTTCAGAATTTCGGGATTCAGGCAGACATGGAAATTGTCCTGTTCTCACTGTTCAAGACCACGATTTCCACCGGCTACGGATATGCTCTCGAAAGTGGCCAAAAACTCGGTAATGAATTCATGGTGTCGCTGAAAATACTATGATTTTTCTTCTCAAAATATCCATCAGTCTGTTACCGGTAATGATATTTCTGCTGGTGCTGATCCTGATGGACAGTTATAAATTGCTGAAACCAATAGTCGTTGTTCTTACGGTTTTTTACGGAATATGTGCCGCCGCCGGTGCTTTTTTATTTCAATGGAATCTGATGGTTCCAGAAGAAGGATTGATGCTGCTCTGGGGTCCGTTAAGCGAAGAATTTCTGAAAGCATTGCTACCGGTGATGCTGTTCAAAAAAAAACGGATTGGATTTATTGTGGATAGCGCGATTATTGGCTTCGCCAGCGGTGCCGGGTTTGCGTTGCTGGAGAATATCCTCTACCTGTATTCGATTCAGAGCACAAATCTGCTGCTGTGGATTGTGCGGGGTTTGGGAACGGCTGTTATGCATGGAGGTACGATTGCCATCCTGATGATATTTTCCGCGTACATATCCGAGCGGTTCAAATCTCAAAAGATCCTGATATTCCTGCCCGGATTCCTGATTGCGGTATTTATTCATTCGGCGTTTAATAAAGTTTTAACCAGTCAACTCTTTCCATCGGAATATATAACTGCTGCCCAACTGATAATCCTGCCGCTTCTGATCAGTATCGCGTTTACTCAGAGTGAAAAATCGCTGCGTGACTGGATGGAGCAGGGGCTGGAATCCAGCGTGCGACTGCTGAATGCGATTCGCAAAGGCAAGTTCAGCGAAACGAAAGCCGGACGGTATGTGTATTCGCTCAGAGAGCATTTTCCGGTGGAAGTAGTAGCTGATATTTTTTGTTATCTGCAGATATACCTGGATTTGAGCGCCCGGGCCAAAGCTAATCTGATGCTTCGGGAACAGGGTTTTCCGGTACAGCCGGACCCGGATGTGGAAAATCGCTTTGCCGAATTGAAACAACTGACAAAAAACATTGGTAAGACCGGACAGCGGGCAATGGCACCAGTTCTGCAATTCAGTCCGCGGGACCTCTGGCAGTTGTACTATCTTGAGAAGAAAAATATTAACCGCAAAGAGCGCTGAGCAGGCACAAAGTACGCAAAGTATATAAAAAAAGTTTGAGGCTGATATGGGTTCGAAATCTATGACCATTAAACAGAAAGAAAAGGCTATTCTCCTGGGATTGATCCTGGGAGCGGTAGCGATGATTCCCATTATCATATCGGCCATTTTATCAAATTCACTGATTGTGCTGACCGATGTTCTGAAAAGCGGTAGCGAACTGCTGGCGGTGATGTTTTCCTATTTTGCCATCCGGAAAGTATCCAAAGGTGCAAACATGGTGTACAATTACGGCTATGGCAAGCTGGAGGGATTTTCCAGCCTGCTGATGGCCTTTGTCATCGGGGTTTCGCTGATCATTATTCTGTTCAATGCCTACCTTGGATTCGCACACCCGGAACCGTTGGCCGGAATCGGCGTTATCATTGCGATCGGAGCCAATATTTTTACCGGGATTATCAACATTTGGCAATGGCTGAATTACCGGAAAATCGACAAGGATTCGCCGTCACCGATCATTACCGGGCAACTGAACCTGTACCGCAGCAAATACATTTCCGATATCAGTGTCACTATTACGCTGGTATTGGGATTGGTGCTCCGGAAATATACATTCGCGCATTTTATTGATCCGATTGGTGCGGTGGTGCTGAGCGGGTTCCTGTTTTACGCCGTCTATACGCTATTTTCTCAGTCTATGGACAATTTGATGGACAGGACACTGGAAGAGTCGCTGCAAATGGGAATTTTGCGGGTCTTGGGGCTGCATTTTAATGACTATCATAATATTCATGATATTCGGTCAAGACGTTCAGGACAGCATATTTTTATTGATCTTTATCTGGAGTTTGATCCCGGGAAAGCAATGGGCGAAGTTCAGGAAGCGATTTACGGAATCAGTAATGACATTCTGGGATTTATTAAAAATTGCCAGGTGAATATCGTGCCCTGCACCAGTAAACCCCAGACAAGCTGACGGTGAAGCCCTAATTGATAAAACCAAAGTAGGCGAAAAGAAATCCAAAAAGAATCATAAATATTCCCCAGAACCGGGAGCCTGTAGCAAGCTTTTTATAATTCAACAAAGTTTTGGGAAATATTACAACCAAAATGCCGCCGATCAGCATGATCCAGGCGAGCAGGGTAACCAATACCGTCCAGTTTCTGACCCAGAGATTGTGATAATTCACCAGGATCAT
>JAFGXZ010000233.1 GCA_016936335.1 Fidelibacterota bacterium | reverse complement strand
TAAACAAATTATCAGATACTGTAAATATTTCATCTATTCACCATTCGTAATAACCCAGTCATTCATCGCTGACCAAAGCTGAAAAGCGCCATTCTTACAGCCGGCGGCAAATCTGTTCTGCTGTGGATCAAAGGCAACCGAATGGACTTCGTTTGTAAACGAAAATGTCCGGAGCTCCGATCCATTGCCGGCATTCCAGACGGTTATTGTACCATCATTTTTACCGGTCACAATTTTTGTACTATCAGAACTGATATCAAGATCACGAATCGCTGAACCAACCTCCTGCGACCATTTTTCACTGTGTAACAACACGTCCCAAACCGTGACTGTCTTGTTCATTTTGACGATTTGACCAATTTTCCTTTTTTCTCAAGCCTTTCGTACTCTTCAGGATAGATTTCTTTCATACAATCTTTGCAAAGTCCGTGACTGAACTGTATATTCGAACGTTTACTGATAAAAAGTTCAACTTCATTCCAATAGCCCTCATCGTCACGGATTTTCTTACATTTACTGCAAATAGGTAAAAATCCACTGAGTGTATTGACTTCATTCAGGGCTTTCTGAAGTTCGGTAATCATTCGTTCTCTCTCAGATTCGGCCTTTTTATGGTCTGAAATGTCGGTGAAGTGAAAAATACGACCCCGTAATTTTTGTCTTCTATTATAGAGTGCATTTATTCTAAGATCATACGTTTTCACCTGGGCGTTATCAGTGAGTTGAACTTCCCTTCGAAAAAATTCGACTTCGCCTACCTGGGGAATAAATTCCTTTAGCGGTGCTAAATTTTCTTCCAGCGGTTTTGCTAAATTATTAACACTCAGGTTAAATAAACGCTGGCAGCTGCGATTATAATCCATAATTCGATTCATTCCATCGACAATTAAAATCGGATCAGCCAGATCCTCGATAACAAAACGACGGGCAATCGGAACAACGCCCATTAACTGAAACCGGGTGATACCAAAGGTCATCAGGATACCAGAAAGCGATAAGGTAGAAGCACTTAAATCGATACGCATCCCGGGAATCAGTTTCAAAATATAAATCGTATTCCCGATCCAGGGTAATAATGCAATGAAAATTAACAGTATAACTGAACGGCGATCCTTGTTTTTTCTTTTCAGCAAGTCACGAAAAAGTAGAGCTGTCGCCAATATCATTACAACATTGTTATAAGCCGCCGAAATCCAGAACCAGGCGCCATAATCTTTACGAATGATCGAGAAAGGTCCATTGGCATCGACAACCATGTTGCTTCGCATTAAACCATGATAGGGATTTGTAAATACCATAAACAGGGTAATAACCGGAATCAAAATCAGGAGAAAAATATGTCGTTTGGACAATCGTTTAAAATAATCCGTAAGAACCATGACGACAATTAACCAAGCCACCGGCACGGTTTCAATGCCAAGATACTCAAGGTCCGACCACAATTGCTTCATCCTCAGAGTGTTAAATCCATATTCCATGACATTTCCAAATGACCACCAACAGCTGGCAATTGCCAGGACAAGCATTGATTTTCCAATCTGGAAATGCCGGTATTGCCAGGCATAATGAATAACAACAAGGCATAAAAACACCGCCACAACGAGTGGTAAATAATAAATACTAACCGTAAAATACACCATTAATTATCCCTGTTTTATTTGGTTATTCATTACTATAATCTTACAAATCTATAACCATCGAGTCAATTAGATATCAATCTCCATGATGCTAAACCTCATTAAAATGAACTTCAGAATACCCGAAATGTCATTGCAAAAAGATCGTAGTAATAGTAAGACAAAAAAATAATAAAACGGTGTGATTCTGTTAATTCGAATCAATCTGTTTCCAACCAAATTTTTCTTCCCAGACCATTACACCCGATTCACTGGCACTTATAATTTTACTGCCATCTCCAATAAATACGGTATTCCATGAATAGCCGGTACTGTCGGATTTCCAGAAAAGCGATCCATCAGCAGTGTTATACACCCGAAGTCCGGCATTTCCTCCACTAATGATCTTCGAACCGTCAGCGTTGAAATGTACCGGCGGTCCCCCATAACGGGAATATAATCGATTACCGGAATTCACATCCCAAATTTTTAAACTGTCGTCATAACTGCTTGTCACTAAGCGCATATCATCCGGACTAAATTCGACTGATGGAATAGACCAGATATGGGTTCCGCTGAATAACTCGGCCCCACTACTGAAATCTTTAACGGAGAATTGATATTTCCATGTATCATCTTCAGCACTGCAAATAACAACTTTCGATCCGTCATTACTGAATGCCAACGTTGAAATTTTTCCATTGATAACGGAAAGAGTCTTAATGAATTCGCCATTTGACGCATTCCAGAACGATACAACGCTGTTTTCATCGCCCCCGGCAAGAATAGTATTATCAGGACTGAATACTACCGATGTTACAGCACCGGTCATAGTACACGTCCAGAGCAAAGACCCGTCAGAAGAGTTCCAAACATTGACGACTCCATCTCTGTTATCACCGCTGGCAACTTTTGATGCATCGGAACTGATATCAAACGGATATATTCGATTATTTGCAGTATTGGCATGTTCACCAGTCCAAAGCAGATTTCCGTCACTTATACTCCATGCTTTAATAAAACGTTCGCCCGCTACCGATACTAAAAATTCATTATTCGAACCAAATTTCACATCAGTAGGATAGTATTGACCCGGATCAACAGTCCATAGCAGGCTTCCGGAACTCAGGTCAAATAATGATATATCATCCTGCTTCCAGCTGGCAATGAATTGACCATTATTACTTGACTTGGCGGTGTTGTATGCGGTAAAATCACCCCAATATTTTTGATATCCGACCAATCCCAACTGAATAGTGAATATTTCCGACACATCTGATACATTGTAATCTGACACCGCCAACACATGATATTGATAAGTTTTGGTTACATCCAGTGTGCTGTCGTAAACGGCCAGATCACGGGTCTGCTTTATCAGTTCTAAATTTCCGCCGATTGTTAAACGATTGAGGATATATTCCCTGACAGTAGAAAAAGTATGAGCCTCCCACTCAATCCGAACAATGGTCGGCGAGATATTGATCAGAGTCTGAATACACGGGCCTTTAAATTCCGGGACAAAAACAAGTGTCATTTTCGACGAAAATGCCTGATCGGCAAAGGCGAACAATTCATAACTTTGTTTTTGATTAATGTGGTATATAGTGTCTATCCAAGTTCTGTCTTCAGGATCAAAATATTTAAAATTCTCAATATATTCATCATCGCCAATTTTCCTATTAAGATAGAATCCATCAATTCGCCTGTCAAACTGTTCCCAGGTCAGACGAAGCTGAATATCAGAAATTTGCTGTGGGACCAGCGTTTTTGGCGCCCATTCAGAAGGATCAGTACTGTCGGGATCATAAATATTTTTCCACTCCCGTTCACTGCAGGAGTTCATTAATAAAAGAGCTATTACCAATACTATTAAATATTTTCGCACAGAGTTCACTCCCCGTCAATCGTCAATAACTATCCAGCCGTTCCGGGCTATCCAAACACGCACCATCTGGTCGGCGCTGCCACTTGCCAATAACCAGTCATCACTACTGAAATTGATGTTATTGACAGTCCCCTCATGACTTCCCGTCCAGCGCACAATTCCCCAACGACTATCCCAAATGGTCACAAAACCGCTTGCATTTGCACCAGCCGCTTTATCTCCGGAATGATTAAATGTCACATCATATCCCCCCCATCCACTACTCCAAAGCTGCGTACCACTGTCAACGTCGATACATTTCGTTCCGTTAAAGTGCCCAAAAACAGCCAATTTATTATCCGGACTGATATCCAGATTGGTCAGGTTTCCCCCATAGTTTTCATTCCAGGTTACTGTCCCTGTGTTAGAATTTAATATTTTTGCATAGCCGGAAACGCCCATGGCGATAAACGAATTATCACTGGAATATTGAGCAATCCATACTTCTCCTTCATGTTCAGATTCCCACAGCATTTCACCGGTCTGATAATCCCAGCACCGAACAAAATGATCCCAACTTCCGGAAACAACTTTTTCACCATCGGAACTGATATCAACTGCATTAACAAAATATCCATTTCCACCCCACCATATTTCTTCACCGTTAGTAGCCTGGTGCAAACGAACTCGATTATCAAAACTCCCGGTAGCGATTTTGGAATCGTCTTCGCTGAATTTAACCGATACAATCTGGCGACTGAAATCTTTCGTCCACAAGCTTTTCCCATTCTTCATGTCAAATAAAGATAATGAGTTAGTGCTGCCGTTCGCTTGAGATTGAGAACTGCCCACGGCCAGCCTGGTATCCCCGGAATTGATTGAAATGTCTTCAATGGCACCGACAATACTCGTTGACCACTTAATCACACTGGAATATCCATCGTAAGCACGAATCGTACCCGCCATATCCGCGACAATTAGCGTATTCCCGGAATGTGTGAATTCAACCCGCCGAACATGGCTGGGAAAATTATCCTCCCAGATTTTTGTCCCAATAGTCTGCCACTGGATCGTTTTACCGGGCGCCGGATCGGAGCTGCGTTCATCAACTATCGCCCGGACGCGATACTTATAGGATTCGGTTCCCTCAGAAAGCGTACTATCAGTAAATACAGTCAACCCAGTACTGCCAAGTTCAACATAGTCGCCATCATTTGTTTTACGCTCAACGACATACAGAGTCGGTACCTGGGTTCCGGACTCCCAATTCAAATCGACCTTACGTGTAGATATAACGGATATTTCCAGATTTTTTGGTTTCCAGTCCACCGGTGAAACGCCCGGATCATAGGGATTGGTAAATTCCCGGGAACAACCGGAAAATAGTAATAAACAAATTATCAGATACTGTAAAT
>JAFGXZ010000232.1 GCA_016936335.1 Fidelibacterota bacterium | reverse complement strand
TTGATGCAAAATATCAAAAAGGGTTTGAGCATTAAAAGCCTGTCGGATCAGGCGAAGTTTTTTGCGGATGAAATTATTGGTCAAATTGAAAAAGTCCGGGTAAATGTTGATCAGCTTGAAAATATCACCGCCGATGACCTCTGGCCATTACCGAAATATTCGGAAATGCTGTTTATTCTGTAATCTATTTTGACTAACTCTCCTCAAATGCAGAAGGTCGCCTCCCTGAACGAGTCGGCCTTTTCATTTTCTGTCTGACAATCATTCTTACTCGATTATTTTGATTTTCCTGAAAAGGCATTTAACTTTCCCCTGGAAAGTGGAGTCCGCATGAAATCAATAACATTAATAGTAATTTTATCCATCTTTTTCACGATGGTATATACCGAACCTGTGAACGTCGAATTCAGGATCATTACAAGAAACATGACTCCCGATTCGTCCCTCTATATCACGGGCAGTCATGATTTACTTGGCAATTGGAATCCGGCAATCGTTCCGCTGAGACGGTGGAATGATTCACTCTGGACGCTTGAATTGTCATTCCTGTTCGGCGATACAATTGAATATAAATTCACCCAGGGTTCCTGGGCTACTGAACCTCTAAACAAAAATCAGATTCCTTATGATAACTTCTGTTTGACATTAACGAATGACACGACGATTATGCATCAATTTTCCCGCTGGCGAAGCATTGAAAGTTCGGTGACCGGTACTCTGATTATTCACGAAGATATTACTTCGGAAGGTCTGCTTCCCAGAAATATCCGCGTCTGGTTACCAACGGATTATTACAGTTCAAAACGACGGCGTTATCCCGTTTTGTATCTCCACGATGGCCAGAATCTGTTCGATAATAGAACATCGAAATATTTAAGTGAATGGTGGGTCGATGAATCCGCCGACAGCCTTATCCGCACGGGCTTGATCGAACCTATTATTATTGTCGGTATTGATAATACGTCTCAGCGCACGCCTGAATATTCCAACTCTAAAACTGGCACACGTTACCGGGAATTCGTCATTAACGAACTGAAACCTTTCATCGATAAAAACTATCGCACAAAACCAGGTCGAAAATATACTGCCGTTGGCGGTTCGTCACTTGGTGGTCTGATCGCGTTCATATTCGTCTGGAACTACGATCATTTATTTTCCAAAGCCATCTGCATGTCACCGGCGTTTAAGATTGATGAATTCGATATGGTGACATCGGTTCAAAACTACACCGGTCCTAAAAAAGATATTCAACTTTATATCGATAATGGCGGTATTGAATTGGAGCAGCAGCTGCAACCGGGAATTGATGAGATGCTGGAAACATTGAACAACCATGGATACCGGCAGGATTCTGATTATTTATGGGTGAAAGATACCAGCGCCGAACACTCGGAAAAGGCCTGGAGTAAACGTATGCCCCTGGCATTGACGTTTTTATTTGGAAAACAGAGTCGTTGACATTTAATACTGACGAATTATCGGAATTAGTGTAAATTAATGCTGATCTTATGAAACGATTTATCCGTACAATAATTGTAATTTGCCTGTTTACCTCACTTTTCAGCTGTCAGCCGATAAACACAAACTCTGATCGCCTGGCGGTTACGGTTTCGATTGCACCGTTGAAGGAATTTGTCAGAGAAATTGGCGGTGATAAAGTCACAGTGGATGTCATGATTCCACCCGGCGCCTTTCCCCATTCCTACGAGCCCAGACCGGCCCAACTACGGCGCCTGAAAGAGTCCGACCTTTATATCAAAATCGGTACTCCTGTGGAATTTGAAATCAACTGGATGAATAAACTCGTGCAAATCAATCCGCAGATGCGAGTCATCGACACCAGCCCGGGGATTGATCTGATCCGTTCCGAAAACAACATCGATCCTCATATCTGGCTTTCACCGAAAAATGCCAAAATGATGGTTCAATCGATCACGAGTGGACTGATTATTGCAGATAGCGTTAACGGTCAGTATTACCGGAAAAATCAGGATATCTACCTGCGCAAACTGGATCAACTGGATCAGCAGATATCTGCGTTACTTATCAATAAAGTCAGACCTGAATTCATCGTTCTTCATCCCTCCTGGATCTATTTCGCACGAGATTACGGATTGATTCAGATTGGCATTGAACACGAAGGTAAGGAACCATCCGCCCGACATCTTCAATCCTTAATCGACGAGGCAAGATTGAAAAACATTCCGACCGTATTCATCGCACCGCAGGATAATCCTAAAAATGCGTATACGATCGCCAATGAATTGTCAGCCAGCGTTCAAACCATCGACCCACTGAATGAACATTATTTAAAGAACCTCCTCCATGTCGCACAATTAATTGCGGAGGTGGTGCATTAAGACCATGGCAAAGACATTAATCAAACTGGAAAATGTCAGTTTCCGTTATAATACCCAGACTGTTCTGGAAAACGTCAGTCTCCAGGTAGAAGAACGCGATTTTCTGGGTATTCTCGGACCCAATGGCGGTGGTAAGACGACCCTTTTAAAACTGGTTCTGGGATTGTTAAAACCCTATTCCGGAAAGATCACATTATTTGACGGAGAACCAATCGTCAACCGTCATCGCGTCGGTTACGTGCCCCAGCTGTTCAATTTTGATTTTGAATTTCCAATCACCGTCCGGGAAGTTGTCCTGATGGGTATTATTGGTAAACGGCGATTTCGTCATGGATATAACAAAACCGAAATGGAACTCAGCGACAAAGTCCTGAATAAGGTTGGAATGAATTCGTACGCCGAAACACTGATCGGTGATCTGTCCGGTGGGCAACGCCAGCGGATATTCATCGCCAGGGCACTGGCAACTGAACCACAGTTACTGCTTCTCGATGAACCGGTGGCAAATATCGATCAGCAATGGCAGCATTCCATTTACGATCTGTTACATGAATTGAATAAAGAGATCGCAATTGTCGTTGTCACCCATGACGTCGGTATTGTGGCGACGTACATAGATAAAATCGCCTGTCTGAACCGGACCATGCATTTTCATGGATCAACAAGAGACGGCATACCCAGAATATCCGAAATGTACCAATGCCCGTTTGAATTTATCGGGCATGAGATTCCTCATCGTTTACTGGGAAAACATAATCATGATTGAAATACTGCACTACGAATTCATGCGGAATGCCTTGCTGGCAGCGATTCTGGTCAGCATCGCCGGCGGAATCGTTGGCACAATGGTTGTCGTCAAACGAATCGTTTTCATTAGCGGTGGCATTTCACACACCGCTTTCGGCGGTCTTGGTTTGGGCTATCTTATCGGTGTAAATCCAATTTTAACGGCTATCCCGTTCAGTCTGCTCTCAGCCCTGGGTATCAGTGTTGCCCGAAAATACACACGAATCAGTGAAGATTCAGCGATTGGAATTCTCTGGTCGGTCGGCATGGCGCTGGGAATCCTGTTTGTGGAGATGGCGCCCGGCTATGCGCCGGATCTGATGAGTTACCTGTTCGGATCGATCCTGACAGTGACCACAACCGATATTTTAATTATGATCCTGCTGGATTTAATCATCATAGGCCTGGTGTTTTTCTTCTACAATCAGTTCCAGGCAGTTTGTTTTGATGAAGAATTCGCTGAGATCAGTGGGATTTCGGTTCGGTTTTTCTATTCACTCCTGCTCTGTATGGTCGCACTAAGCGTCATCATCCTGATCAGGGTGGTGGGAATTATTCTGATCATTGCATTGTTAACCATTCCTCCGATTATTGCCCGGCAATTTATTAAAAAACTTAAGCCGCTGATGCTCTGGTCAGTCATCATTTCGACCCTTTTTACGATTACCGGACTATTCCTCAGCTATTATTTCGATCTGCCATCCGGGGCAACCATCGTACTTACCCTGACAGTCGTATTTCTGATATCAGCAGGAGTTAAAAAATTGTCGGCTTCAAATAGATAATTTGATCAAACGATTACATGAATATTATTTATTTCTCAATTATAAAAACCAGCGGGAGCTTCAATGAAAAAGGTATTTAAAAACACATTCATATTTATGGTTCATGGCTTTCTGATCAGTTCGCTAGTCCTTGCCAAACCAAGCGGCAATATCAGCCCGGAACTGATCCGGACATTTGATCAGCAATTAAAATTAGATGGTAGTGACAGAGCGATCAGCAATGCTGCTTCCGGTACCGATTTGAAGAAACTGACCCTGAACCGTGAGCTTGTCAATCGGCACAATGATATTTTTTCCATGAAAATAAAAACGGAAGGCATTACCGATCAAAAAAGTACCGGTCGTTGCTGGATGTTTGCCAGTTTCAATATCATGCGCCCGGCTGTGTTGAAAAAATACAATCTGACTTCTTTTGAATTTTCACAAAACTATCTCTTTTTCTACGACAAACTGGAAAAAGCCAACTTGTTCCTGGAAAATATGATTGCTACAGCCGATCAGGATCTGAATGACCGTTTGCTGCAAAAGTACCTGGAAGCCCCGGTCTCTGACGGCGGTTGGTGGAATTACTTTACAGCGCTCATTGACAAATACGGTGCCGTACCAAAAGAGGCCATGGGAGAAACCATTAACAGTGAAAAATCCCGGGATCTGAATTACATTGTTGACAATCTTCTTCGGGTAAACGCTATCACATTACGAAAAATGGTCCGTGACAAAATAAAAACGAAGGATATTCAGGCCAAGAAAGAGGCCATGCTAGCCGATGTCTACCGCCTGCTGGTGTACAATTTGGGACGGCCGCCTCAGGAATTCATCTGGAAATATTGCGATAAGGACGAAAAGATCGTCGAGAAAACATATACACCGAAACAGTTTTACAATGAAATAGTGGGCGTTGACCTGAGTGAATATGTTGTCATTTTCGATCACGCCATGCATCCTTACAATAAATACTACCGGATGGAATACTGCCGGAATGTCTTTGAAAGTCCGGATATGGATTTCATTAACCTGGACATCGCCACAATCAAGGAACTTACGCTGGCGGCGGTTAAAGACAGTATCCCGGTCTGGTTTGCCGCCGATGTCGGGCATTACATGGAACGGGATCACGGAATTATGGCTGTGGATATTTTTGACTATGAAACCCTCTTCAATATCAACCTGGCATTGTCAAAAAAAGATCGTCTGCTGACCCGCACAGTGACACCAACTCACGGTATGGTTTTTACAGGTGTCGATATTGTCAATGCAAAGCCGGTGAAATGGCTGGTGGAAAATTCCTGGGGCACGGATATTGGAAAGGGCGGCCGCTGGAGCATGTATGACAACTGGTTTGATGATTATCTGTTGACAATCGTATTACCAAAGAGCCGGCTCCCGCAGAATATTCTGGATCTGCTAAAAACCAAACCAACCCTGCTGCCACCCTGGGATCCAATGTCTGAATTATACTAAACCGAAACCATGCGAATTGCAATTCTTTCAGATATTCATGGAAACCTGGAAGCCTTTCAGGCTGTTCTGGATGATATTCACACTCAGAATATTGATAAAATCGTTTCACTGGGCGATATGATCGATTACGGCCCTGATTCGGAGCGTATCATTCAGGAACATATTCGTCTGAATATTGCCGCCGTTCAGGGGAATCATGAAAATGCATTAATCAATAAAGGCCTGCTGAAGAGTTTTTCTGTGAATGCCTGTGAATCGTTGAAAATCACCCGAAAGCATCTTTCAAAGGAAAGTATAAAATATATCCGTACGATTCCACTCTTTCTGTGTTTTAATCAAATACGGTTTGTCCATGCCCTTCCACCGGATTCCGTGACCCGGTACATCGATTTTGTCCCACCCCATATCCTTGGATATATCATGGAATCCTACCCTGAACCCATCTGTTTTGTCGGGCACACTCACAAACTCGGAGTGTATGAATGTTCACAGAATAAGGTAAACTTCTCCAGACCTGCTGATAAACCGATCATCCTGAATCCGTCATCCCGCTATATTATCAATGTCGGCAGCGTCGGTCAACCCCGGGATCGGGACAAACATGCAAAATACGCTATTTATGATGCTGCACTAAATTCCCTGGTTGTTCGTCTTATAGATTATGATGCTCAAAAAACCGTTCAAAAAATATTAAAACTCGGCTATCCCGAAAAAAATGCAACAAGGTTGATCTGATATGAAAGTCATCCAGTTCCTGATTTTCTTCTCAGTATTCTTCGGAGTCTATTTTCTGGTTAATTACTACATCTATGTCCGGGGATTGCAGGCATTTACTTTTGCTCCATTGCTCCGATCTGTCTATATCAAACTCTTTATTATTCTGGCGATGGCCTATATCACCGGACGTATCCTGGAACGAATCACCATCTGCCGGATAGCCGATTTCCTGACCTGGATCGGTTCTTACTGGCTGGCTTTAATGGTTTATTTCCTGATTATTGTCATCCTTATCGATGTTATCCGGGTCGTTGATCACTTCCTTCCCTTCCTCCCTGCATTTATCCGCAGTAATCCGGCCCAAACCAATTTTATCCTGGGAATGACTGCCATCGGCATTGTCCTTCTTATCGTGATTGCCGGGCGAATTAACGCCGTCCATCCGCATATCCGGGAAATCAACATCAGTATTTCAAAAAAAGTCAACGATGGAAAAGATATCACGATTGCCATGGCCAGCGACATTCACCTGGGCGCCGTGGTCGGACAGAAACGCCTGCGCAAGATGATTCGGATGATGGATGAACTCAAGCCCGATCTGATCCTTTTCGCCGGGGACGTGATCGATGAAGACCCCGGTTCACTCATAAAAAAAGACCTCGGTGAATGTCTGAAGGAACTAAACGCCCCGCTGGGCGTCTTTTCCATTACCGGGAATCATGAATATATCGGCGGCGTCACCAAAGCAATCGAATATCTCGAGAGTCATAACATTACCATGCTGCGCGATTCAGTCGTGATTCTTCCTAACGGAATCACAATCATCGGCCGTGAAGACATTGACTCCCACCGCTTTAATGGCATTCACAGGAAAAGCATTTCGGAATTAATCAAAGATATCAACCCTTCTCTTCCGTTGATACTCCTCGATCACCAACCATCAAGCCTGAACGACGCCATTGATAATAATATCGATCTGCAACTCTCCGGTCACACTCATCATGGGCAGCTCTGGCCGTTCAACTATATTACCTCAAAACTGTTCCGAGTCAGCTTCGGGTATGAAAAAATCCAAAACACCCATATCTATGTCTCCTGCGGATTCGGCAGCTGGGGACCGCCAATCCGGACGACAGCCCGGCCGGAACTGGTTAAGATAAATCTGAAGTTTGATTCTAAATAATGAAGAGGCATAGTATGCTATGCCCCTACTTATATGAATAATAGATTTTATTTCAACATCATACACATATCTTGTTTGTGGGTTCTGTCAGAAACGGAAAAGCGTCGGTATTCCGATTGTACCGCGATCTTTGCAATTAGAAGAAAAACCTCCCGGAGCTTTGCTCTCCGTGAGGATATAGTTAAAAATCTCTGTGCCCTCCGTGTCTCTGTGGTAACGAAAAGTAATCTATTTCACAAACACGATCTTCTGCAAATATGTCTGATTCCCCGACTGCAAACGGACAATATAGACACCGGCGCTCAGATTCACCGGCTGCCATCTTATATCGTAATTACCGGCGATTTGATTGGTATTGACCAGCGTTTTGACCAATTGCCCACGCATATTG
>JAFGXZ010000025.1 GCA_016936335.1 Fidelibacterota bacterium | reverse complement strand
TTGCGATCATTTCCATAGGCATTTAAGAGCGGTTTTAAATTATTCGTAAATTCCGATACAATCGGAATATCTGCCCCCTTGTCCGGGCCGTATTTCTGAAAAATACGCTCATTATGATTACGATATACGCCGACATGCAGATGCATGATCAAGCCGTCTTCACAACTCATCCGGGCTATTTCCATAAGCGAATGCGCTGTGAAAATGCGGGCATCTTCCGGTGATGCTTTTCCGCTTAACGCTTTCTGAAATAGCCTGTCTGCTTCAGCATCGGACAATCGACCGGTCAGGGCTTCACGAACACCATGATCTGTCGATACAGCGCCCATAGTCTTGAAAAAGATCCGCCGGTCTTCAATTGCCCGGATTAATTGCTTATAATTTGTAATCCAGATACCGGAAATATCGGAAAGTTTTTCTATATTCGTCTTCCAATCAGCTCGGGAAATATCTGTGACGCCATCAGGACGCATGCAGGGTATTATATTGCCATTCCAGCCGGATTCTTTGATTTGGCGATGATATTTTAACGAATCCCAGGGATTGTCCGTCGTGGACAGCACTTCCAATCTGAATCGGTCAAACATCGTTCTGGGCAGAAATTCCGGGGTCCGGAGTTTGGCTTGGATCTGATCATAAATCTCATCAGCGGTGGCGCCCGTCAATTTTTTTTGAACATCAAACAACTCATACAATTCATAATTGAGCCAGTTACCACTGGGAGTTCCTGCAAAAAGATAAAAATTCTCTGCAAAAATCCGCCAGATTTTCCGTCGGTCGGATTCTCCAACGGATCCATCTATTTCCGGGATACCCAGAGATTCCATGCTAATTCCCTGGGAATAAAGCATTCTAAAGACATAATGATCGGGAATAATTAAGAGTTCAGTCGGATCAGGGAAAGGATTGTTTTCGGCAAAGAGTCGCGGGTCCACGTGGCCGTGGGGGCTGATCAACGGCAAATCTTTAACGTCATTATATAAATCAGAAGCAATCCCCCGGATTGTCGGCTCAGGATCGAAAAAACGATCGGGATTTAATAAATTATTATTTCCCATTTTTTTCCTCCCGGGTAACCACCTCATGTAAATATTCCATAAACGGTTCGGCGAATTCTTCCCGCTTCAATGCATATTCAACTGTCGTTTTCAAATAATCAAGCTTATTGCCAATATCATGGCGCTTGCCTTCAAAACGGTAGGCATAAATATTTTCCCGATTCAGTAAAAGCCGCAGAGCATCAGTCAACTGGACTTCACCTTGTTTGCCGGGAGTGACCATCTCCAGAACCTTGTACACTTCCGGCGTCAGGATGTAACGACCCGCTACCGCCAGATTAGAGGGACTGTGACCGGTTTCTGGTTTCTCCACCATCCCGGATAGATGATATGTGCGTTCATCGATCGCTTTCCCGTCAATAATGCCGTACCGATGGGTTTTTTCCGGCGCTACTTCCTCAACCGCAATCACACTTTGGCGGAATTGATTGTACACGTCGATCAACTGCTGGGTAACCGGGATCGCAGAATCGATAATTGTATCTCCCAGCATCACCGCAAAGGGTTCATCACCCGTATGCTGACGAGCATACGAAATGGCATCCCCGAGACCTTTGAGTTCTTTCTGACGAATAAAATGGATATTGGCCATCTCACTCAGCCGACTGATTTCATGAAATTGTTCATGTTGCCCCTTTTGGTTTAAAAGGAACTCAAGCTCAAGGCTGCGATCAAAGTGATCTTCAATTGCCCGCTTTCCCTTTCCTGAAATTATCAGGATATCCTCAATTCCGGAATCAATCGCCTCCTGAACGACATATTGAATCGTCGGAGTATCGATAATTGGTAACATCTCCTTGGGTTGCGCTTTGGTCACCGGTAAAAACCGGGTTCCCATTCCCGCAGCAGGTATAACTGCTTTTCGAACCATCCCAATTTCTCCTATAATATAAACGGCTTTATCACTCTTGCATCGATGCGTTTCAGTGCTAATATCAAACGATTCAGCATGGCATCATTCCGATAAATGCCAATGATCGATCCGCCGGAACCGGCAAATTTCGCCGAAGCACCACAGGCCCGCGCAATCTCCACCAATTCCATATTTGAATCACTGATCGGCATAATAGAACAGCGCAAATCGAAGTTCCGGTTCATCAATGCAAACAATTTATCAATATTACCGGATTCGATAGCGTCCTTCCCGGCCTTAGCCAGGTCAGCTATCTCGTTCAACACAGAAATTACCGTTGCATCTTTCTGCTCATATTTAAGCCGGATCGAATTTAATACTTTTCCGGACACTTTGCTTAGCCGGGACTTATAGGCAATGAACAGTTTGGGTAATTTTTTCTCATCAATCTTATAGTAATCGCCGTGCCCGGTTTTTTCCATATGCTCTTTATCAAAATCCATGTAAACACAACCTTCATAGACCTGTATCACCCTATCCTGTAAGCCGGCATTAATCCCCAGCTGCTCCGTTTCAGCCTTTAAAATTAACGTTGGTAAATAGGCTTTGGGAACTTGAACTTTATAAAAACGTGTTAGGGCTTTCATGGTTGCTGTAATAATGGCACTGGAACCGGCCAGACCCACCTGGCGCGGAATACTGGAATGAAACTGGAGCGTGAAATTTTTGTTTTCTATCGCAATACCCTGATCATGACAATAATCGGTAAAAGTTACTATCGCCGCTTTAATCAGGCGCTCTCCGCCATAATAACCCAAAGCGGCAGTCTGCTCCAGCAGTTGATTCAAATTTTGAAAATAGGGAACTTCATCGGGCGCCGCTTGAATATGAAGAAGCGGTGATTCCCAAAGTTGAATCTGAGTTCCGAAATTACGAACGCTGACTGAAATTGTTTTCCCGAAATACCCGTCCGATGGATTTCCCAGCAATCCCGCCCGTGCATAGGCTCGCTCTTCAATTATCATGATTTAAAATCCCCACTGTGAATTGCCTTACCTGATATCATCCACATTAATAAAATCCATATCATCGAATTCCTGATTCTCGCCACCCATACCCCAGATAAATGTATAACTGCTGGAACCGGCGCCGGCATGAATCGACCAGCTGGGCGATATTACTGCTTCCTTGTTTTTCATCACAAGATGCCGGGTTTCCGATGGAGAACCCATCATATGAAAAACTCTGGCGTCTTCAGCCAAGTCAAAATATAAATAAATTTCCGTTCGACGGGCGTGTGTGTGCGGTGGAAAAGTATTCCAGACGCAACCAGGTGTAAGAATAGTCAAGCCCATCACCAATTGACAACTTTCAGCGACGCCAGGCCGAATATATTGATATATTGTTCGTTTATTGGATGCTTCGACAGACCCCAGTTCTACTTTATTGGCTTCTGACTTATGAATGAGCTTAGTTGGATATTTCTTGTGGGCTGGATAACTGAGGATGTAATATTCCGCTGAAATTTCAGGGTTTTTACTGGCTAACTGAATTTGCTCTGTGCCGCGACCAATGTATAAAGCATCTAATTTCTCAAGATGAAATATTTGTCCGTCAACCGTTACTGAACCGGTGGCTCCTATATTGATAATTCCCACTTCCCGGCGTTGGGCGAAGTAGTCGCTCGCCAGCTCCTTGCCACCCTTCAACTCAAGTGCTTTCCTGGATGGTACAGCACCGGCAACCACTGCCCGCTCCGTATCGCAATAAAGCATTTCCAGTTTCCCCGGTTGAAATAGTTTCTTCACCAGAAATGTCTCCCGCAATTCCTTTGTTGTCATTCGTGGAAACCGCTCGGGATCTGCTAAATATCTTACATGCATTTTATCACCTCTTTAATAATTCACATTTATCGGGTTATTTAATTCCATTACGGTCCGATTTAGATAATTGATAAATTCGGGTTCGGTCTGGATACCGCCAGGTTCCCCTTCCCAGGCAGCTGCGAAATAATATTTTAGTTTACCGTCTCTGGGTTTTAATACCACCAAATGATTCAGTTCATCATCCGTTGTCATAATTAAATTCTCGTTTTTAAAGAAAATAACTGTTCCCAGATTGTCTCCCGCCAGGCTTTGTTTCCCCCATAGGGCAATATAATTCCACTCCGAATCCACTTCGGGACTTCCCTCCAGGTACTTGCATTCATCATGCTTCACTAAGCCCGTTGCCAATGTTTCAAGATTTCCGGAAATCTGGAGTTTTTGTTTGGTCAGTCGGCTGCCACCGTGAATTGACAGATTCGATTGCAGGTCATACTTCTCAGCGCCGACTTGCCAGCCATAATAGTTAGTCTGAATCTCCGCCAGCACCGGACCATCAGCCAGAATCCGCACCAGGACACTATCAGTTATACTGACTTTATGGACAGCATCATTGTGAAATGCAGCAACGGAACCGATGCCCAGCGATGTACCAACTTTAAAAATGTCACCACCCCAGTCGGCCATCTGGAGATAGGCCTCCGTATCATCCAGTCCAACATCCGGCAACACAATATTGTTGACCTTTTTTCCGAAAATATCAATGCAGTTGCGGGGATCAAGATAAAAACGATAAGCAACTTTGTCGGATTCCCAGCCTGGACCCTCATAACGGTAATAGGTGTCGTGATCCACATGATTTAACGGCATTTTGTCAAAGCTTACCGATGTGAATTGTCCTCCCAAATAGTGATCACCTTCATAATGGCCGCCCTCTTTCCGAGATAGTTCCGCATGAGCACGCTGACGATATTGACGAATTTCATCGACTATCTGTATGGACACTTTCTTTGTCTCATTGGGTTCAAAGTCCATCAGAAAATACAATTTTCCGCCGTGTTTCTGAACAGGGATTTCCTGACCATCAAGCATTACTGCCAACGGCATTTGTTTGATTTTGGATATAGATATTTTTTTGAGATCAACTTCAACCATTGCATCATTGAGCTGCAGATCTATCCCGTTTTTCACCCAAATGATCTTACTGTCCTGATTTGGACCACATGAAAACAAACCGCATAGTCCGCTAATGAAAATTAAACGGTAAATTCGTTTTTTCATGGCTTTACCTCAATCCTGTTATGGTTGTTTATTTTGCCTGTTCCGCATTCCACAGGAATCCCGGATTACCAGCGACGGCTTTAAAATCTGTCGAATTTTTACCGGTCGATTATTAATTTTTTCGATCAATGTAATTACCGCCAGACACCCGATTTCATCCGTCGCTTGATGAATAGTCGTCAGTGGCACCGGTGCAGTAATGCCACGTTTAATATCGTCAAAACCGACTATGGCGACATCTTCAGGAACCTTGAGTCCATGATCCATTACCGCTCTCTGAAATCCAAGGGCTACCAGGTCATTATAAATAAATAGTGCCTCCGCCCGATCCATCTGAGTAATAAACTGTTCCCCAATCTCATACCCGGATTCATAATCATAGGTTTCACCACGATGTTTAAGACGATAAACATCATTCTCATTGGGTTGTATTTTGTAATCTTCCAAAGCCCTGTGATAGCCTATTTTCCGCAACTCTCCAACCAGATTGCCCTCTTCACCATTAATGTATCCAATTCTCTTATAGCCACATTTTATCAGATGCTCGGTGGCAAAATATCCACCTTTTTCATGGTCAGTTCCAATAAAACAGACATCGTCGTCGTTAATATAGGAAACCACCACAACCGGGTAGTTCTCATTATTCAATTGCCGGATTAATGGCGTGGCCGAGTAATGGTGACTCATAGACGCAATAACAATTCCACTGACTCCCATGTTTAGAAAATGCCGGATTTGATTATCCTCGATTTCCGGCTGGTTTGTTGAATTAGCCAATAGAAGATTGAATTTATTCTCAGAAGCGGTCCGTTCCACACTTTCCAAAATCCGGGAAAAAAACGGACTGTTCAAATCCCTGAGAACAAAACCGATTGTCTGTGTTTTTGAATAATCGACGACCTTTTTCGCTGAAGCAACATAAATACCTTTTCCGACCCGGCTGAATAGAACACCATCCCGGATCAAATCCGCGATTGCTTTTTTAACTGTTATCGGACTGACATTGTAAATCCGGGTCAATTCCTGTTGGGAACCAATCTTGTCACCAATAGCCAACTCTCCGGAATTTATTCTATGACGAATATCATCGGCAAGTTGCTGATACAGCGGCGTGGGATTGTTAAAGTCAATCATACAATGGTCATCTGTTCATGTGATAAAACTAATTGTGCATACCTGGTATACCAAGTTTATTAAAACGGATTATCAAAGGCAATATATTTTATCAACAATATCTGAGAATCGAATTAATTGCATATATCAATTTTTTGTTTACCGTTCCATTCAGCCGTTGGAGTGTCATATAATTCGGTAAACGGTACATTGTTTTGACATCTGAAATCCAGATTGTTGAATCAAATATAGTAATTGTAAAAGGAGGTCAAAATGAAACCATTAAGAATTAACATGATCACAATGGTCGTATTTTGCTTGATGACACAATTACCGGCATCCGAACCCACTGAAGTTTTAACACTGAATACAACATCGCTGACAGTATCTTATGAATCCGCAAATCCCAATATCGTCGTTTTAAATCCAACACCCTTAGGTGGTTACATGGGACTCAGAGAAAAAATCAAGTATCCTGAAATTGCCAAAATGGCTGGTTTTGAACCTTGTGTAGTCGTGCGGGCTTATATCGATGCAGATGGACAAGTTCGGGAATGCCGGATGATCGAGGGACCTGAAAATTTCGGTTTTGATGAGACTATAATCAAAGCCATCAAAAACACCGGTTGGACTCCGGCTATTTATGACGGGAAAGCCGCGCCGTCAAACCTGGATATTACCTTTCAATTTAAACTGTACGACTGACATTCGTAGCTTTGGTTTCTCCTTAAGCCCGGTTCAATGAATCGGGCTTTTTCATATTGTTTCGGATTTTGGTGATTAGATGGATACCACTTATAAACAACATATTGAAAAGTGATTGCGAGATATACCCCTTATCACCAAAGAGTTTTCCCCAGGCTTGTTTCAACATATTTCCGGCAATCAGAGGCTGTCTGTCGTCCACATTCGCCTGAGTAATTACGAAGTTGAGTAATTCGCCCTTGTCATTGACGATGATATGCAATTTTTCCAAAGGAATGCCTCTGGCAAAACCCGAAGAACCAGCCAATACTGCAATGACCTCT
>JAFGXZ010000231.1 GCA_016936335.1 Fidelibacterota bacterium | reverse complement strand
CACCTTTACCGGGGCCGATTTCAACAATAATATCCACTTTTTGAGGATTTATGGACCGGGTGATTTTCCTTAAGATATTTGGGTCAATCAGAAAATTTTGACCGAAACGTTTTTTAGCGTAAGGCTTCATGAAATCAGATGAAAGAATTGCATAGCGGTTTGTGTTGTGGTTTTTGCGACTGTCTCTATTGATTCTTCTTTTATGTCAGCAATTTTTTGGGCGATAAACGGGATGTAAGCCGATTCGTTGGTTTTGCCTTTATTTGGAACGGGAGTGATGAAAGGTGCATCGGTTTCCAGCATTATTCGTTCTAATGGAATAGTTTGTAAGACCTGCTGGAGTTTCTTAGATACGTACGTGACATTACCAGTAAAAGAGAGATGCAGTCCAAGTTCTATCATTTCACGGGCGAAATGATCATCGCTTGAATAACAATGCAGAACACCATTAAAATAATTATGTTCTATCAGAATCGATTTGATGTCCTCATCCGCCCGGCGATTATGAATGATTATGGGTAAACACACAGATTTAGCGATTTCAATTTGCTCAGAAAAAAAATGTTTCTGATCATCAGGTTTTGTTGTTTCCCAATAATAATCCAGACCGATTTCACCAAGAGCAACAACCTTAGGATGTTGCAATAATTTAAGTAACTCTTTTTGCCAGTTATTACCAACATGCAACAGGTCGGTCGGATGGATGCCCACGGCTGCGAATACTTCGGGAAATTCATCGGCAATTTCAACTGATTTAACCGATGACTCAATATCAGTGCCAATTGTGATGATTTTCTCAACACCAGCAGCGATAGCACGTTCGACTACTGCTTTTCGGTTTTTGTACAATTCCGGGAAATTCAGATGACAATGGGTGTCTATATACATATCTTGTCTTGAGTTTTAATATTTGAAAAATAGATTAATGAAGCACCAAATCTCAAAAAACAAATTTCAAATAGACATCAAATACCAAATATCAAAATAGATTATTTTCGAATTTGTAAGTTTGGTCATTGTTATTTATTTGTCATTTGGTAATTTGGAATTTAATCAACCAACCGATGCGCCCGGTTCAATGGAATCGGAAGTTGTGATCAGTTGGAGTTGCTTGCCTTTTTTGGCGGCCAATAACATTCCGTTACTTTCTATTCCTCGGATGACGGCGGGCTGGAGATTTACGACAGCAACGATGGTTTTCCCGATGAGTTGTTCCGGTGCATAATATTCCGCAATTCCGGCGACAATCTGACGGGTGTCTGAACCAGTATCAATCTGTAATTTCAGTAGTTTACTTGTTCCCAAAACTTTCTCGGCTTCCAGTATTTTCGCTGTTATCAGCTTCGCTTTAAAAAACTCATCAATTGAGATTAGATTCAGCGAATCTTCATCGGTCTTCATGTTTTTTTCCGGGGCAGGTTTGTCCGGTGCAGCCTGTATCCGCGGAAACAGGATCTGAAATTCTTTTAATTCCTCACCGCTTATCAAATTTCCCCAGGATTCATTTTCTGACTTTAGGGGAAAAATGGAAAGGACACTGCAAATTTTTCCCGGCATTACCGGTTCAAGTAATTTGGCGGCAATACAAAAGCCCTGGGCCGCTGTATAGAGAACTAAACCGGCTTTTTCATGGTCGGTTTTTACCAGTTTCCAGGGTGCCTTCATTTCCATGTAGCGATTAATAGAGCGAACATAACTCAAAATAGTTTCGATAGCTTCATTCAGGCGCATTTCAGAAATAAGCTTTTGGACTTCTTTGGGAAGTTTTTCGCCATTTGTCTGAATTTCCCGCTCGTCAAGGCCGGGATTATTTCCTTTTGGAATATTGTTACCAAAGTTTTTCCGAATCAATGTGGCGATCCGGCTGGCTAAGTTTCCAAAATCGTTGGCCAGGTCGGAATTATACCGTTTAATAAACATTTCTTCGCTGAAATTTGCATCCTGACCGAGCACCATATCCCTGATTAGGTAATACCGGACCGGATCGACGCCGTATTTATCAACGAGATCCAGGGGTTTGACAATATTCTGCAACGATTTCGACATTTTAGTTGCATCAACCATCCACCAGCCGTGGGCAAAGATCGTTTTGGGCATTGGAATACCGGCGGCTTTCATCATCGTTGGCCAGTAAACGCAATGTGTTGTAACAATATCTTTTCCAATCAGGTGATAATCGGCCGGCCACCATTTATCAAACCGATCTTCATCCTGTTTATAACCAATGCCGGTAACATAGTTTAATAAAGCATCAAACCAGACGTAGGTGACAAAATCCTTATCAAAGGGTAGTTCTATTCCCCAACTTAGCCGGGATTTAGGGCGTGAAATACAGAGGTCCTCCAGTGCACCATTCAGAAAACCTAAAACCTCATTCTTGCGGCTTTCAGGCTGGATAAAACCGGGATTCTCATTAATATAGTTCACCAACCATTCCTGGTATTTGCTCATCCGGAAGAAATAGTTTTTTTCCTTAATGAATTCCGGTTTTTTTAAATGTTGCGGACATTTTCCATCGACCAATTCCTTTGTCGTGTAAAACCGTTCACAACCGACGCAATAATAACCACCGTACTCGTGTTCATAAATCTCACCTTTATCCCATAAATCCTGCAGGACATCCTGTACGGCTTTTTTATGAAAGTCAGCGGTCGTACGCATGAAAAAATCGTAGGAGATTTCCAGCTTTTCCCAGGCATTTTTAAAATGGAGCGCCATACGGTCGCACTGTTCCTGAGGTTCGACTCCGGCGTCTTCTGCCGCCTGCTGGATTTTCTGACCATGTTCATCAACGCCAGTCAGAAAAAATACATCATCACCCTGAGCACGATGATAACGGGCGAGCACATCAGCCAGAATCGTTGTGTACGCATGCCCGATGTGGGGCATGCCATTGACATAATAGATCGGAGTAGTTACGTAAAATGTTTTCGTTGAATTCATAATGTAAGGTTTGTCAGTTGTTTTGATTAATTACTTTATAATTATTATCGAATTCACTCAATGGAAATTCCGTGATTTCATCGTTATCGAATTTAATAGTGACCGCACGTTGAAATATATCGATTTTTTCGATAGTGCCGGATTGTTCTTTAAAAGAAACCTTTGTGCCATATGAAGGGTACTTTTCGAGAACCTCTTTATAAAAATCATGTTCGTAGCGAAAACAGCACTTGAGTTTTCCGCATAAACCCGATATTTTCGTTGGATTCATTGGCAGGTTCTGTTCTTTGACAAGCTGCGTGCTGATCGGTTCAAAATCGTCAATGAATTGACGACAGCATACCGGTTCGCCACAGGGGCCGATCCCGCCAATTCGCCGGGCTTCTTCCCGGGAACTAATCTGGCGCATTTCGATGCGGGTTTTATATTCCGCTGCGAGAATCTTGACCAACTCCCGGAAATCGATACGATCTTCCGCGGTGAAGAAGAAGATAATCTTCTTTCGGTCAAGACGATATTCAACATCGATCAGTTTCATTGGTAACTGGAGTTCTTCGATACGCAGTTGGCAAAAATCAAAGGCTATTTTCTGGCGTAGTTTGTTCTCGTTGTATTTTTCAAGGTCCTGGAAATTGGCTTTCCGAAGGACTGTGGATTTATCATTATCTGCCTCGTTTGCAGATTTTTCAACCGGATAGGTAATCGCGATACCGATATCTTCACCACGTTCAGCATCAACGATTAATGTATCATCGTTTTTGATGGGGAAATCCATATTGTTGCGGAATAACTCTCTGCGACAACCCTGGAATTTTATTTTTACAAGTTTATCATCATTTGACATTTATAGTATCTTTCTTGAATTAAGGGATTGAAAAAGATTAAAAAACAGGTTCAATAAAGCGACATTAATATAGACATTACGGTTTATGAAATCAATACAATTCTCGACGGAAGACAGGGCGAAATAGGGATCAAATTCGGGAAACGCATTTACAAATTTAGCGATTTCTTCCTGTAAGTTTGAATGTACCAACTCTTCAGGATCTGTCTGGGTTTTCAGCAGGATTGCATCCCTGAACCAGAAAGAAACAGAAAGTAAAACCTGGTTAAATTGAGTGCTGTCTTCCCGGTAAAGTGCCGTCAGGGATTCCACATAATTGTAGATATTCTTCACATTCCATACAGCAACGGCACGCATAATCTCCAACGTCATGGACTCAAAGGTTTCAATATCAGCGTCGAGGAGATTTATAGCCTGATTGACATCACCGGCACTGAGTCGGATAATCAGTTTGATGTGGTCTTCCGGGACATTTTTAGTCAACAGGTAATCACGCAGGTGGCTGGGCGCTAAGGCCGGAAAAAAAAGTGGTTGACAGCGTGAAGAGATTGTAGGTAAAATTGCATTGATGTTGGATGTGCTTAGAATAAACGTGGATTTTTCCGGAGGTTCTTCAAGAATTTTAAGAAATGCATTCGCGGCCGGTTCAGTGAGCAGATGAGCATCGAAAATAACGATGACCTTCCAGCCGGATTCCTGGGAGCGAAGGTAGGTCTTTCGTTTGATTTCACGAATAAAGTTAATCGGTATATGTTTCGCTTTTGGGATAATAATTTTTGAATAAGGATTTTGAGCTTTTTTCTGAATGATTTCCTGGATTTCCTCAATTTCAGCATTGGTGAATTTTTTAAATGGGTCGGAGTCGGAGCCCTGGTCTTTACGGATTGGAATTGGATAAACCATTTCAAGATTGGCGTGTTCGAGACAATGCATTTTTTTACATGAATGGCAGGAACCACAGGGACTTTCGGATTCTGAACCACAATTCAGCATTGCTGCAAATTCAAGGGCAAAACCTTCTGAGCCGCTACCTTCGGGTCCATAAAAGAGATATGCATTGCCGACCCGCTCATTTTTTATGATATTGCGTAAATAATCGAGATTCTTTTTTTGATTGATTAATGGAAAAAGGGTCATGATCGATTTGCCAGCCATTCCTCAGGATTAAGTTTTGTACGATTGCTCCAGATTTCAAAATGCAGTAATGCACCGCTAAGGGTGCCGGAATCGCTTACTTCAGCGATAATTGTATTTCGGGTAATGTATTCCTTTTCAAATACCGTCACATTATCAACATGAGAATAGACCGTGTAAAAACCTGAACCATGGTCAATAATGATAGTATTGCCGAATCCGCGGATATAAGTAATAGTAGTCACAACACCATCAAGAATAGCCCGCACAGGTGTTCCTTTGCTGACTTTAATATCAATTCCGGAATTTTCTGTGATTGTTTTAAGGGTTGGGTGTTTTTGTATTCCGAACTTTGATACTATCTGCCCGCTTACAGGCCAAGGTAAACTGCCTCGGTTCTCAAGGAAGGGATTCATGGTTCGAACACCTGCCATCTGCCGTTGCCGCTCCAGCTCACGCTGAATTGTTTCCCGCTCTTTCTCAAGATTTGCAATTAAATTTAAAATTTTCTTGGCTGCTTTTTCTTCATCTTTAATTTGCGCAAGAAGATTATTCCGGTCTTGTTTTGCCGCCTTTAATTGGCGATCACGTTGCTTGTTTTGGGTTGTAAGGGATTGTTGATAGTTGGTTTTTTCCGAAATGATGTTTTGTAGATCATTCAACTCTGCGATCAATTGCTCTCTTTTATTGGTAATCGCTGTTATATTCAATCGAATATTTGCCGCCGATTTTTTATCGATTTCAGAAATTGTGCGCATGTATTTATATCGGTAAATCGCCTGGTTTAAGGATTGTGAGGTCAGGATTAATTCCCAGTCATTAAAATCACCCTGTTTGTAAATATGAATTAAACGCCGGGCAAAGTTTTTCTTTAGCGTTTCGAGGTTTCCCAATAGTCTATCAATAGATTGACGGGTTTGTTCAATCTGCTTTTCCTTTTGTTTCTGTTCACGATTTAATTGATTGATTAGTTTTGAGGTCAAACTGATTTCTCTCTCGGTTTCCTCTAATTTGGATAAGATAGTCTTTTCTTTTGATTTGGCTTTTTCCAGTTCCGCTTTATGAGATGCAATTTCATTACGAATTTTCTGAAGTTCCTCAGATTTATAGACTATCTTCTTATCAATTTCCTCCTGGGAATAGGTACTGATTAGCAGTGCAGATATGACCAAAATTAAGAACGTATATTTAATAAATTTTACTTGTATCATAATTCCTATCAAAATAGTAATTGAACCCTCTAATTTCAAGATAATAAACAGGGACATCAATAATTTTATTTACTTCTACAAAAACAATTGTAAATTTATTCTAAACATATTAGTTTTGAGAAAAAGGAAAGAGTGCAATTATGAGTAATCCAATATGGGAAGCGGTAGAATCCAGAAGGAGCAAGGCTGCCGACGATATTTTCAAAGCCCTCAAGAATGTTCCGATATTTTCGGATTTGAATCCAAAAGAAATGAATGAAATCGAAAAAATAATTCATCGCCGGGAATATAAAAAGGGCGAACCGATATTTCGGATGGGTGATCCGGGACTGGGTATGTACATTATCATCAAAGGATTAATTAATATCGTTGAAGAAGATGTGGATGGAAATACCACGACTTTGGCGGTATTGAAAGATGGTGCATTTTTTGGTGATCTGGCATTATTGGACGAAGCGCCCCGCTCCGCTTCGGCTATTGCAGATGATCAATGTGATATTCTGGGTTTTTTTCGTCCTGATTTTCTGGATTTACTGTACCGTAAACCGAAACTCGGGATAAAAATATTATTTTCCCTGTCAAAAATAACCGGTGAGCGTTTACGTCGTACCAATGAGCAGCTTACCGCATTAAAGAAATAAAGGTATCCCTATGGATAATTATTCATATCAATTGTACAGTCAGATACTTAAGCTGTTTTGGCGGGTGTTTCTAACGATTTTTGGAATAGCTGCGCTGATTGTAATATTTCCCTATATCAAGTCGGTGGTAGTAATGTTTATAATTGCATTGCTGCTGGCGATGCTGTTGAATCCTACGATTGACTTTATGGAAAGTCGCGGGATCAATCGTGGTCTCGCAATTCTCATCACAATGGTGCTTATTTTAGGCGCCATCGCATTTACCGTCAGTCTGATCATTCCAGGGATTATCAGTGCAGTTGAGTCACTGACTTCAAAATTACAATCCAACGTCATTACCGATTTAAATAAAAAGGTCGAAGATTTTTTTGCAGTCAATTTCAACAACGCAGAGCTAGCCCGGAATGTTACCAGTAAAGTGAACGAGTTCGGATTGAAATTGCTT
>JAFGXZ010000230.1 GCA_016936335.1 Fidelibacterota bacterium | reverse complement strand
TTCAATCAGTTGTTCAACGAATATGAATCCTATGTCTATGCGGATCCCAACAACAATAATTATGTCAGTTCACAGCTTTTACGGCGTTTCGGGTATGGATTTTATACCGGAGGAATGGATATGAGTCATTTCTCCCGGAATTCCAAGGTGAACACTATTAAATGGAATCTGATCTCTCAGTTGAATCAGAACAATGAAGTTAAAACAGGTTGGGAATATCGTTCAAGTAATTTATGGCTCCATCAATACAGTTTGTTTTTGGATAGAACCACCAACTGGCAACCGGAAATATATCCCGCAGAAAGTGTGAATAATAATGAGTATCGCCATAAACCAAAGGAAATCGCCTACTGGCTCGAGGATAAAATTGAATTTCAAAGAATAATTTTATCCATGGGACTACGTTGGGATTATTTTAAACCCGATGGAGTTATCCCAAAGGATTTACGCGATCCTCAAGGGACTTACAAAGAGAACTCAGAGCCCTTTAAAAAAGCAACTCCAAAGCAGCAATGGAGTCCGCGGTTGGGAATGTCTTTTCCGATTACCGATCAGGGTGCGATCCATATCTCTTACGGGCATTTTTTCCAGATACCGAATTTTGAATATCTATATTACAATTCCGAATTTGAAGTTCAGGGTGGTGGTTTGAATACAATCATGGGAAATACTGATCTGGAACCTATGAAAACAACGATTTATCAGATAGGATTGCAGCAAATGCTCAGCCGCGGTCTGGTTTTGGAACTTACGGGGTATTATAAAGATATTCGTGATTTAATTGGTACGGAAATAAATGAATTATATATATTGGGAGATAGCTACGCTCGTTATGTCAATCGTGATTACGGCAACGTCCGTGGGATTACATTATCAATAACTCAGAGTCAGATCGGAATCTTTTCCGGAGCAGTGGACTATACCTATCAAGTAGCCGAAGGAAATGCATCAGACCCTGATGCGGTGTTTTATGACCAACAATCTGATCCACCGCGTGCCACTGAAATTCAGACAGTATCCCTGGACTGGGATCAGACACACACGTTGAATGTTTCACTGAATTTGGCGGATGTGAAGTGGAGTACCGGTATTATCGCTAGCCTTGGCAGTGGTTTACCCTATACGCCGGAATATCAGAATCAGCGGACATCCTTTGAAAATTCTGAGCGCAAACCTTATACCTTTAATGTCGATTTAAATGCAAAGTATATTATTCCAATCACTAATGCTCATATGGTTATATATGTCCAGATTAAAAACCTCTTTGATCGGTTAAATGCGGTTAATGTATTTACGGATACTGGTGATCCGGCGACATCTTTAATTCCTACCTATGTTCCTGAACAGCCGATTCATAGCCTTGAAGATTTTTTAACGCGGCCGGATTACTATACTGCGCCACGGCAAGTTATTTTTGGCTTAAAGGTGAACTTATGAGAAATATACGTGCCATTATATTTTTTCTTACTATTTGCACTTTACTATCATTTGCCCAAAATAACATTGAAGAATTACATGGTGACCGAAAGTTTCGTAAGCAGGGACTTCATAATGGGAATTTGGTAGAAACGCTGTTTTGGAATTTTGGGGAGGTAGCCTGGTGGGGTAAAGAACCTTCAGGTGTCTGGCCGAGAGGAAGCCAACATTCTTATATGGATGGTATTTATCCGATTGTCGCTGCTGAAGTGGCTCTGATAGGTGGTGATACCATTCATATTGTTGAAGGCGGTTTTCGTGAACACTATGAAACCGGACCTACCGGGACTGAATTCAGTTGGCAACCCTTGCCGGGCTTCTCAGATCCGGAGCAGGATTATATTGCCATGAGTGATGATCCCAATACTTGGCCGGAATATTGGCCGGACCAACCATCTGCCTGGCGGAATGTTTGGAATGGATATTTCGGGCAGCGCACTAATGCCGACCAGGAGAGTTACTTTGTTGTGGACGATTATCAGGATCATGGTCGGGACTTTAACGGGTTATTTTTCTGCAACCAATATGATAGTACGCGTGGTGGCCTGGGAATGCGAATGGCAGTCCGGGGATTCCAGTGGTCAAATGTTCTGGCTGAGGATATAATCTTTTGGCATTACGATATTACTAATATCAGTACAACTCACTATAATAAAGCTGTTTTTGGGATGTATGCCGACGCCGGTGTTGGCGGTCAAAATGATTCCAACGACGATAATGCTTTTTATGATTTAAACCTCGATCTGGCCTATACCTGGGATGCTAACGGTTTAGGAGATGGGAACTGGCAGACTGGTTATTGTGGTTACGCATTTCTGGAAAGTCCCGGTAATCCGTTTGATGGGATTGATAATGATGGAGATGGTAGTGATGGGGCTGGTTCATCGTTCACTGCCTCAGATTTCCAAGCGCGAGTTCTTTCCGGCGATCTGGTTGTTATTGATTACAGTAATCTTGAGCCGGATAATAATTGGGGTCGTAAGTTAGTATCCTTCGACACCGGTGGGGAAGGCTCTTTTTATCGATTTGTCGGCGATACGTTATTTGTAAAAGATAGTGATACGGAACACCATTATATTCGCAATCAAACCGTCAGTGAAAAACCCTTTAATGGCATTGATGATGATCTGGATGGAATTATCGATGAAAACGAAAATGTTCATGTTGGTTTAAAGTATCGGGATTGGATAAATGGAAGTGGTTTTGATAACTATCTGATTGATGAGAATCGTTCCGATGGAATTGATAATGATGGAGATTGGGATCCGGATTTAAATGATTTGGGTGCCGATGGTGTCGGTGGAACAGGTGATTATGGCGAAGGAGACGGTTTGCCAACCGATGGTGAACCCAATTTTGATAAAACTGACAAAGACGAATCTGACCAGATTGGTCTAACTGCATTTGATTCGTTTTATATCGGTCAAGGCGTTGAATTTCAGTACGATGATGTTATATGGGAGCGAATCGCGAACTACCATTTTGATACGGGCAGTCAAAACGGGAATATTGCCTTTCTGTTTGGTTCGGGGCCATTTATCATGCCACCGGGACATACGGAACGCTTTTCACTGGCACTTGTTTTTGGTGAGAATTTGAGTGATTTAAAACGGAACAAAGAAGTGGTCCAGGATATTTATAATGCGAACTATAATTTTGCTCGACCACCAATAAAACCGGAATTGACCGTTGTTCCCGGTGATGGTAAAGTTACTCTTTATTGGGATAATGCCGCGGAAAACTCCTATGACGAATTTGCCAATCCGACTAATAAAGGGTATGACTTTGAAGGTTATCGTGTTTATCGATCCAGCGATGAGGCTTTTAATGACGCATATCTTATTACAAACGGATATGGAGAAGCGACCTTTTATGAACCCTTTGCTGTATTTGACCTCCAAGACAGCGTCAAGGGTTTTTTTGAAGTGGACGTGGATGGTAGTAAATATTATCTGGGATCCGACAATGGATTGCAGCATTCCTTTGTTGATACCGATGTAATTAATGGGAAAACTTATTATTATGCGGTGGTTTCGTATGATCAGGGTTGGGCAGAAAAATTCATTTTACCATCGGAATGTACAAAAACCATTTTTAAAGATATAAATGGCAATGTTACAACTGATCGAAATACGGCTGTGGTTACACCCAATGCCCCCGCAGCAGGGTATCACGCTCCGGAAACCGCCGATGGTATTGTGAAAGTCCAAGGTTGGGGCAGCGGTGACATTTTATTAGATTTTATTGATCCTCGCCTTGTAAATATCGGTGAATATTTGCTAAGCTTCGATGACACAACACATCCGGATACGTTAACATATTCACTATTTGAATTAACCACCGATTATGACACTAATGTTATTTTCAGTGAATCCACAGCACTGTCTGGAGAGGACTCAAATCCCATGTTTAACGGCATGCGGATCAGGATTAAAAATGACATTGTGGCCTATAATGATACTCTTTCGACCTGGAAAACAGGCTCAAAATCAAATTTGGTATACTTTGCTTCTATGAACAGCTATTGGAATGATAAACTGGAAATACGTTCCGAGAATTTTCCGACCCGCTATGAGATTCACTTTGGTGTTAACGACAGCTCTTTTCTGAAGACCAATTTCAAACATGAGACCAATTTTCGTGTTTGGGATGTAATTGCTAATAAAAAAGTACGGGCTTATCTCTGGGAGCCTTCTGACCAGTTGGATAGTTTATTAACTGATGGTGATTATATTCAATTGCACTTTCAAGATGGCAGATTTAACCGGGAAACCTGGAAAATCCAGTTTATTGCCCCGGAAGGTGTTGAACCCATTCAGCCCGGTTTGGGCGATACAGCAATAATTGCCATCGATCTGCCTTTTCGCAGCGGAGATATTTTTTCATTTAAAACTTTTGCGGCAAAAGATGATCCCCAAATTGCTTTGAATAATATCGATCGGGTTGCTGTTGTGCCGAATCCTTATGTCGCAGCAGCGGCTTGGGAACCACGCAGAATGTTGGCATCGGGTCGAGGAGAACGGCGGGTTTATTTTATTCATCTGCCCAGCAAATGTACAATCCGAATTTATGCTCAAAGCGGTGATCATATTAAAACAATTTACCATAAAAGTAGTGCGGATGACGGAAGTGAAGCCTGGAATCTTACTACAAAAGACGGTTTAGATCTGGCTGCCGGGATTTATTATTATCATGTTGATGCCGGTGAATCCGGGGATTTCACTGGTAAATTTGCGGTAATTAAATAGAGTTTATTATGATAAATAAGCGACAAATTCAACGAAGTCTTTTAACAATAACATTGATTGGATTTTTAATGATACCCGGTTATGCAAAGATTACAAAAGTCGGGACAACGATGGGACAATTTCTCAAAATCGGAGTTGGAGCGCGAAGCATCGGGATGGGTGGTGCCGGAGTAGCATCTGTCAATGATGCATCGGCCCTGTACTGGAATCCGTCCGTGATCGCTGGATTTGATAACAGAAAAGCGCTGGCATCTTATACCGATTGGTTTTTAGATACGGAGTTGGCATTTACCAGTGTGATCCTACCAATGGGTAGTTTTGGAACGATTGGATTTTCATTTAACTCACTCTCAATGGGTATGATGGATGTACGAACCGTGGAACTGCCAGAAGGTACCGGGGAACAATTTACCGCAGGAAATCTGGCGGTAGGAATAGCATATGCTAAGAAATTGACGAACTTTTTCAGTGTTGGTTTTAATGCCAAATACGTTCGGGAAAGTATCTGGCATTGTGATGCAACCAGTATTGCTTTTGATTTTGGAAGTCTGTATAAAACTGATAATGATCGTTTATTAATCGGTGTTTCAGTCTCAAATTTCGGTGATAAAATGCAATTCACAGGAAAAGATTTACGTATCTATTACGACCAGGACAATAATGAATCAGGTGATAATGAATATATTCCGGCATACTATGAGACGAGCAGTTGGGATTTACCGTTAATATTTCGAATTGGATTGGCGGTGAATTACCCTGAATTTCCGATTGGCGACATTGTGGCTGAAATTGATGCTGTTCACCCAAACGATAATACGGAACAAGTGAATCTTGGGATTGAATGGGGTTTGAATCGGATCCTGTTTTTTCGAACGGGGTACCAGGCACTGTTTCAACAGAACAGTGAACAGGGATTAACGGTTGGTGGCGGAATTCGGTATAAGCTGCTGAATTCGTTCCTGAATGTGAACTATGCTTATGCGGACTTTGGCCGATTGTCTGCCGTCCAGCGTATTGATATAGAGATTGAATTTTAAATATGGATATTGATCAGTTAATATGAAAAAGTATGAGACGAAATACGGGTATTTTTCAGAAGATGGAAATGAATATATTATTAAAACACCACATACTCCTAAGCCTTGGATAAATGTCCTTTCCAATGGTCATTACGGATTGACAATTTCTCAGACCGGAGGTGGATTCAGTTGGCTGGAGCATTCGGAGTTTAATCGTCTAAACCGTTGGCATCAGGATCTGGTTCAGGATAACTGGGGAAAGTATATTTACTTAAAAGATGCAGAAAGTGGTGAAGTCTGGAATCCAACCTGGCTTCCATCACGCACGGAGTTGGATGATTATCAATGTGCTCATGGATTTGGTTATACCCGTTTTACTGCTGAATATAAGGGAATCCGCTCGATATTCACGATTTTTATACCTCTTGATAAATCACTGGAAATATGGGATATCCGTATTGAAAATCTCTCTAATAAAACACGCCAAATTACTATGGTTACCTATCTTGAGTGGTGTCTTGGTTCCAGTGCCGATCATCATCGGGAATTCCATAAAACGTTTATTGAGACCAAACTGGATCGTGAACGGAATTCAGCACTTGCGACGAAACGCCTCTGGGATATTGGTGTACCAGGTCGGGGACATTGGAATACCAGCTATCCTTATATTGGATTTCTAACGTCTGATAAATCTTTTTTACAATTTGAATTCGATAAAGATACTTTTATCGGTCAATTTGGAACCCTTCAAAATCCGGTTGTTCTCAATAATTCACCCATGCAAAATCATCAAGGTACTTTTTATGATGCAATTGCCGGGACAAGTATGCACTTGACAATTGAAGCGAAGCAAAGGGTCAGGACACATTACCAGTTCGGCTTGGTAAAAAATCTTGAAGAACTGGATAAAATCCGTTCAGAATTTAAAGATTCAGAATCTGTGGATGAGTCGTTGAAGAAAGTGTGTGAATTTTGGGGTGATACATTTAAAAAAACCGAAGTGACAACACCGGACGAATCACTGAATCTACTGGTAAATAAGTGGTTAAAATACCAGGCAATTTCCGGGAGATTATGGGCAAGAACCGCATATTATCAACAAAGTGGGGCATTTGGCTATCGAGATCAATTGCAGGACAGCCAGGTGTTTCTGCCCATTAGCCCGGAACTGACAGCCAAACAGATTTGTCTGCATGCCGAACATCAGTTCAAAGATGGGCATGCTCTACACTGGTGGCATCCGATAACGGACAGTGGACTTGATTCAAATTTTTCTGATGATTTTTTATGGTTGCCTTTTGTCACCCTGAGCTATCTGGAAGAAACGGATGATTTAGATCTGCTCAAACGACAAGTAAAGTACTATGATGATCCGAAAGGGGCAACAATTCTGGAACACTGTTGCCAGGCAATTGATTATGCATTGAAGCGAATGAGTTCCAGGGGAATACCATTAATCGGTAGTGGTGATTGGAATGATGGCCTCAGTGCAACTGGTATTGAAATGAAGGGCGAATCTTTCTGGATTATCCATTTTTTAAGTTATATCATGACCCGTTTTGATGATTTATTAAATCGGATCGGAAATACTCCGAAAGCGGAACAATATCGGCTGGAAGTGACCCGATTAAAGAAAACGCTTTTGGAATTCGGTTGGGACGGCGAGTGGTTTCTTCGGGCAACCAAGGACAACGGCGAATTAATTGGTAGTCAAGAAAATCAAGCAGGGCAAATTTATCTGAATGCTCAAACCTGGAGTGTCATTGCCAATAGTGCACCAATTGATTACTGTCAAAAAGCCATGAAATCTGTGATAGACCGTTTAATGAAGAATAATGGACCTTTGCTGCTTTATCCTGGTTATAGCGAACCGGATGAATATATCGGTTATTTATCCCGTTATGCTACTGGCGCCCGTGAAAACGGTGGCGTATATACTCATGCTGCAACATGGGCTATCTGGGCTTTTGCGAAAATTGGCTGGGACGATCTGGCCTTTAAGTCGTTCAAAGGGATAAATCCAATCCTTAACGGAATGGATCCGGATAGATATAAAGGCGAGCCCTATGTTACTCCTGGTAATATTGATGGCCCCGAATCACCTTATTATGGCCGGGGTAGTTGGACATGGTACACTGGTTCGGCAGCATGGCTGCAAAAATGTACGATGGAGTGGATTTTAGGTATTCGGGCCTGCAGGGACGGTTTGATTATTGATCCGCACATTCCATCGGATTGGCCATCTTTTTCCGTTAAACGGATTTTTCGGGGAACACAATACTATATTCGGGTGACGAATGAATCTGGAAAAGCCGGAAGGATAAAGCGAATGTTGATTGACGGTAAAAAGACAAGCGGGAATATAATTCGGACATGCGATAATGAAACCTGCCGAGTGGAAGTTATCCTTTAATCGAGTGAAAGACCGCAATGCATAGCTATCAAAAAAGAGCTCGATTGTGGGAAATAATAGGAATAGTATCGCTGTTTTTGCTATGCAACTGTGGTAATAATAAACATGGATTTTCAAAGTTTAATCTGAGGGGATTCCCGGATGATCGATTTCAAATCCCCGATACGTCGAGCCAGGATCGGTTTTTAAGAACAGTTGCATTTGATACCTGGCGGTATTTTGAGAATGCCGTTGATAATAAGACCGGGTTTGTTGTGGATAAAATTTGGCTGGAACCAATAGAAATAGCCGATTATACATCGATAACCAACATTGGTTTGCAGATGGTGGCAATTGTTTCGGCAATGGATTTTGGTTTTATCAATCCTTCCGATGCAGAGAAATTGATTGAACAAATTTTAGACGAATTAAACAGTTTACCTCGGTATAACGGGTTTTTCTATAACTGGTATAATTTGAATACGCTTCAAGAATCTCAGCGTTATATTTCGTCAGTGGATTATGCCTGGTTGCTTGGCTCACTTGAGATTGTTGGTGTAGTTTTTCCAGACTTATCGGATATATGCTATAATCTGATTAATCTGGCTAATTTCAGCTGGTTGTATGATGATTCATTACATCACTTTTTCCTGGGATATGATGCCGACAAACAGAAATTTTCTCCGTATCACTATGGATTGCTGTGTTCGGAAAGTCGGATATGTTTGTACCTTGGTGTCATGCAGGGAAATATTCAACCGGAGAATTGGTACTATCAGGAACGCACTCTACCGTTGGATTATGAACAGCAGCAGAAACCGAAAGGAAGTTGGAACGTCGCCTCGGGAATACACTATTTTCAGAGTTATTATGAGTATCTGGATATGAAAATTGTACCGTCGTGGGGTGGAGCGTTATTTGAATTTCTGATGCCCGGACTATTAGTAAATGAGCAAACATTAGCGCCATTCGGAATCGGAGAAAATAACCGTCGAGCAATACAGATTCATACCGATTATGCCTTGAACAGGTTGAATTACCTGGTTTGGGG
>JAFGXZ010000024.1 GCA_016936335.1 Fidelibacterota bacterium | reverse complement strand
CCGTCGTCAGTGGCGTGTTTCTGCATACGCAGACGATCACCCAGAATGGCTCCTCCAGAGAAAGGTGAACTGGGGTCCACAGCGATGACAGCGACGGTTTTATCGTTTTGTCGTAAAAGTTCAATAAACCGGTCCAGCAGGCTGCTTTTACCGGCGCCGGGTGGTCCGGTAATGCCCCAGATGATGGCATTTCCGCAATAGGGATGAAGCACGTCGATCAATGTTTCCTTCCGAGCCACATCGCTTTCATTTTCAATCAGACTGATGCACCGGGCAATTGCCCGAACATCCTGTTTCAAGACTAGGTTTGCTAGAGTCTGCATTAATCGTTATCTGGCTGATTCAATATAGGCGATAATATCTTTAATCGGTGTCCCGGGAGTAAAAACGGCCCGGATTCCTTTTTTGTTCAGATCAGGAATATCACTTTCCGGAATGACACCACCGCCAAAGACAATAATATCGTCCGCATTTTTCGCTTTCAGTAAGTCAACGACTTTCGGGAACAACTCATTATGGGCACCGGATAAGAGACTGAGCCCGATAAAATTGACATCTTCCTGAATCGCAGTTTTAACAATGGCTTCCGGAGTTTGCCGGATCCCGGTATAAATGACTTCGTAGCCGGCATCTTTCAGCGCCCGGGCAACGTATTTGGCGCCGCGATCATGGCCGTCAAGCCCTGGTTTTGCGATGAGAATTCGAATTTTTTTCATCATATTACCCTATAAAACGATGGATTCCTGGTATTCACCAAACTCTTCCCTGAGAATGTTACATATTTCTCCAAGTGTGGCATATTCCTTGACCGCAGCAACGATGACCGGCATCAGGTTTTTATCCCGATCCTTTGCCGTCAAACGAAGTTCGTTTAGCTGTTGATTGACAATTTCCTGATTGCGCTGGCGTTTTACCTCAACTAATTTGCGGATTTGCAGATCCCGCAGTTTTGGATCAACTTTGAGGACATCAGACGGAGGGTTTTCTTTAATCGTATATTTATTAACGCCAACAACGATCCGTTCAGCACTTTCCACTTCCTGTTGATATCGATAAGCGGCGTTCTGGATTTCTTTTTGGACATAGCCGTTTTCAATGGCCCTGACCATACCGCCCATATCGTCAATTTTATTTAGATATTGCCAGACCTGTTCTTCGATAGTGTCCGTCAATTTCTCGATGGTATAACTACCGGCCAGGGGATCAATGGAATTAGTGACACCGGATTCATACGCGACGATTTGCTGGGTACGCAAGGCGATTCTAACAGAATCTTCAGTCGGTAAACCAAGAGCTTCATCCCGGGAATTAGTGTGCAGACTTTGAGTTCCTCCCAATACCGCTGCCAATGTCTGAATTGCCACACGGACAATATTGTTATCCGATTGTTGGGCTGTCAGCGTACTTCCGCCTGTTTGGGTATGGAACCGCAGCATCATGGATGTCGGCTTTTGGGCGTTAAATTTCTCTTTCATTACTTTGGCCCAGATACGGCGGGCGGCGCGGAATTTTGCCACTTCTTCCAGAAGATCATTGTGAGCATTAAAGAAAAAAGACAGACGTCCGGCGAAACTGTCGATATCCAAACCGACTTTCAGGGCAGCCTTTACATACTCGATGCCGTCGGCCAGGGTGAATGCGATTTCCTGAACCGCGGTCGAGCCGGCTTCCCGGATATGATACCCGGAAATGCTGATGGTGTTCCATTTGGGCACTTCAGCACTGCAATATTCAAAAATGTTTGTGATTAATCTTAAAGATGGTTTTGGCGGGAAAATGTAGGTTCCCCGGGCCATGTATTCTTTCAGGATGTCATTTTGAATAGTGCCGGTGAGTTTATCGCGGGAAACACCCTGCTTTTCAGCAACTGCAACGTACATTGCAAGCAGGATTGCCGCTGGTGAATTGATTGTCATGGATGTCGAAACTTTATCTAAAGGGATACCATCAAATAAAATTTCCATATCTTTCATGGTATCAATGGCAACACCGACTTTACCGACTTCACCTTCGGCGACTATATTATCGGAATCGTAACCGATTTGAGTTGGCAGATCAAAAGCAATAGACAGCCCGGTCTGCCCCTGATCCAGGAGAAATTTATAACGTTCGTTGGATTCTTCGGCGGTGCCGAATCCGGCATACTGGCGCATGGTCCAGAAGCGGCCCCGGTACATGGTAGGCTGAACGCCTCGAGTATAGGGATATTCACCGGGTAATCCCAGTTTCTCAGTATAATTGTCAAAATCTCCACTTTCAGGTATATCGATCCGATCTGCCGGAATCCAGGAACTGGTGGTGAATTCAGTCTTTCTTTCCGGAAACCGGTCTGTTGTTTTTTTGACGATTGTGTTTTCCCAATCTACACGACGCTTTTGAAAGCGCTCATCTTTAGACATTATTGATTCTCCTCATCTATGTAAGGACTGAATTTGCGTCCTCTCAAAACAGTTGCCAATTTATAATATTCAAGTAATAAAAGAATCTGGCCTGTGAAAAATCGAATCACTGTGTGACAAATAATATACCAATAGCACATCCCACTTCATCGATATTCTGCCCTGTTATAAAACTTAAAAAATTAAAGAGGATTCTCGAGAAAAACAATAAATACTATTGTGTTTTTGCCTGAAAAATCGGAATTGCATTTTTCTTATTTTGAAGAAAAACAATATCTGTCAATTATTAACGATGCGAATGACTCTTGATTATTGATAAAGGTCACAACTATTTCATTGCCCATTTTTCACTGACAACTATCAAATTCCCTGCTCATCCAACAGACCTGTAAATCATAAATTTGAACAAATGAAGGAGATATCATGAAAACAATGAGAGTTATGGCAGTAATGGTTTTATTGGCAACAGTTATCTTTGGTCAGGATAATTTTGAACAGAAAACCCTTTTTCAAAAGGGAACTGTGCTTGGTGGATACGGCGGACCGACGTTATCCACTGGAAAACTCAATGATAAATATGCAGTGTTTTCAGGGGGGGAAGGAGCCTTTGTGTTGAATCACCGGTTTATTATTGGAGGTGCTGGATATGGTTTGGTGAATAGAATTAATATAAGTCCGGAAGGTACACCGGAAGATTCTTCAAGATATTTGAATATGGGTTATGGCGGATTGGAACTGGGATATATCATCGCTCCATCGCAATTGTTTCATATCAGAGTGTCCTCATTGTTCGGTGTCGGTGGTTTGGGATCACACGGACATGTTGATATTTGGAGCGAAAACTACGATGACGAAGATTTCGATGTCTATAATGATGTTTTCTTTGTCATGCAACCAACTGTATCGCTTGAATTGAATGTGGCCAATTTCTGTCGACTTGATCTTGGTGCGACTTATCGTTATACGTCAGATTTTGATTATGAGATGTTGAAAACCGGCGATCTGGATGGTCTGGAATTAAAAATGTCGGTGAATTTCGGACTTTTTTAATTCTGATTATTGAATTCAATTGACGAAAAAAGCGTTCTCAATATAAGGACGCTTTTTTTATTCTCACGGACTGGCAGATTATTAGAAAACAATGAAGTTGCTTTATTTCTATCTGAATAATAGTAAATTACCAAGGTTTGAGATTTCGTTTGATAACAATGGGAATAATATAAGAGTCGTTGATTAGTTTATGAAAATATATGCGCGAATGTTAAAGTGGGTGAAGTCGTACTGGAAAGTACTTAGTATCGGCCTGCTATCATCGTTGCTTTATGTGATGTTCAATAGTGCCTCCGTTTGGCTGACGGCTTCCTTTGTCAATGTGATTTTTCCCCAGGAACATCTTGAAGTGGTCCAGAACCAGAGTACTAAAGACACAGTACAGGTAAAAAACAACCTCAATAACCGGATAAAAAATTACACAAATAATATTCTCATTAAAAAAAATCCCCGTGATTCTCTTATGATGCTTTGTATTGTTATCATTTTTACATTTATCGTGAAAAATATTTTCTTTTATTTGAAAAATATTTCATTTGGATATGTCCAGTTAAAATTGATTATGAATATCCGGAACCAGCTTTATGAACACCTTCATAATTTATCTTTGTCGTATTTTCATCGGAAAAAAGGTGGCGAACTGATGTCCATTGTCCTGAATGATGTCGGCGTCATGCAGCGAGCATTTACCGTCAGTTTCGATAAATTAATTGTTGAACCGATTAATATCATGACATTCATGACATTGATGTTTATTATCTCCTGGAAATTATCCTTAATGGCCTTTATTATTTTACCAGTCACGTTTTTTTTAATTTCAAAAATAGGTCAGAGCATACGGCGGAAATCCGTCAGGACTTCTAAAAAAATCGCGGGTATTATGGCCATATTAAGTGAAACGATCAGTGGTATTCGGGTTGTTAAAGCCTTTGCCATGGAAGCTTTTGAAAAGCGTCGATTTTTTAGTGAAACCAAAAAATATTTCCAATTAACATTCAAACGCCGACGCCTCCGCGCAATTTCGACGCCGATCAACGAAAGTTTCAGCGTCTTTGTTGGTGTGATATTACTTTGGATCGGCGGGAATCAGGTTTTAAGCGGAAATGGAATTGAGGCTGAAGATTTTATCCGTTTTATTATTTTAATGTTTGCGATTCTGACACCGATACGATCATTGAACATGGTTAATGTAGATCTTCAGGAAGGTATTGCCTCGGCCCAACGAGTCTTTTCCATCCTTGACGAAAAGCCGGATATTACCGAAAAACCTGGTGCAATTCAATTGACAAGTTTCAATTCAATAATCAGGTACCGGAATGTTGGATTTCAGTATAATGAACTTGATGGAAATGTTCTTGAAAATATTGATCTGGAATTGAATAAGGGTGAAATTGTTGCTATTATCGGACATAGTGGTGCTGGAAAATCCACCTTGGTTGACTTATTACCGAGATTTTACGATGTTCAGAGTGGCAGTATAACTATCGATGGTATCGATGTTCGTGATGTATCGTTGGCATCATTACGTTCCTTGATGGGCATTGTAACTCAGCAAACAATTTTATTCAACGATACAATTTTTAATAATATTGCTTATGGAATGTCTGATGCCGATCCGGAGTTGGTCATCACGGCTGCAAAAGCAGCGAATGCACATGAATTCATTGTAGAGTTTCCTGATAAATATAAGACTGTGATCGGTGATCAGGGATCACGACTGTCCGGTGGTCAGGCACAACGGATTGCAATTGCCCGGGCGCTGCTGAAAAATCCGCCGATATTGATCCTGGATGAAGCAACGTCGTCACTGGATACGGAATCAGAGCAAAAAGTTCAGTCTGCAATAGACCGGTTAATGAAGGATCGAACCGTATTTGTGATTGCCCATCGTCTGGCGACCATTCAGTCTGCCAATAAAATTGTCGTGATGGATAAGGGTAGGATTGTGGAACAGGGCTGTCATCAGAAATTGCTGGATAAAGGTGGAATATATCGCTATCTTTATGATATTCAATTTAAAAATATTAATGGAACAATAGAAACGAATAATTCATAGGTATTATAGGCAGTTCAGAAAAGCGAATGAAAAAATCATCGTACATTGGTCCCTCAATTAGCCGTTATCAGTTTGAGGGTTTGAAAAACAAAGGCTGGATTGTTGAATATGCGAAGGAGATATATAAGCGCCGACCGAACATTGTTGCGCTAATGGAATTGGATATTGGCGGCCGGTTTCAAAAGGTAGTTGTGAAGAGTTTTGGCTGGCGGGATGCCAAATCGCCGTTCATCAGTCCCTTTAAAAAATCCCGAGCCGAAATGGCCTGGGACGCAACGCACTTATTGCTCGATGTCGGTCTGCCGGTACCAAAGCCGGTAGCTGTATATACAGCCCGCCAGGCCGGATTTATTGATCATAATCTTTTTATTACCGAATATATCGGGAAACATCAAAAAAGCAGTCGGTTCCTCGAAAATGAGATCGTTGATTTTGCTCATAAACGTGATGTTGTCATGAAAATTGCTGAAATCGTATCAGCAACTCATAAAGCAGGATTTCTCCACCACGATTTTGTAAAAGATAATTTTCTGATATCCGATGTCAACCACCACTCTGTTTTTCTGGTTGATCTAACTATCATTGAACAAAAGAAGAAAATGACGATTGAAGATCGTATGGAAGATATTGCCAAGCTGGATTTGTGTAAATGTAATTTGGATCATGACCATGAAGACTGTTTATGGCTATATTTTATCCTTTCTTACGATTCTGATAACGCTCAAAACATACTTATTCAGTTGAAAAAAAGTATCCAAAAACACCAGAAAAAGCAAAAAATCTCGTAGAAAAATGAAACCGAATTAACGGAAACATCAGTAATGAAATCACATATAATATTCATTAAAGTAATTTTTTATCTTCTACTGACATGCCAGTTAACAATGGGTCAGTCCGGTCAGCCATTTTTAATAGGCGAAAAATTGAATTATTCAACATGGTTTAATATTATTAAGGGTGGCGAGTCATCTCTTGAATTTGTCGGCATTGAAGAAATAAATGGTATTTCAACATATCATATTCGATCAGTAACTGAATCCACATCTTTTTTTGACCGGCTTTATAAAGTCAGGGATTATATGGACTCATGGATTGATACTTCGGGGCAGTTCTCACATCGGTTTTCCAAATCTATCCGCGAAGGAAAATATCGAAAAAAATATTCTGTCGACTTTGATTATCAGGCCGGTTTTGCTATTTCTAATAAAGACCGTGATTCGATTCCCGATAGGGTTCAGGATGGACTTTCCATGTTCTATTATATTCGTACATTGGATTTAACAGTTGGTGATATCCATGAGATAAACTTATTTGATAATGACTCTTTAAGACCCTTTTTAATAAAAGTCGATAGGATAGAATCAGTGAAAACTCCGATCGGGGATATGGATTGTTTTGTCTTGGTACCTTATTTGGAAAGCGGAAAACAGTTGAAAAATAAAAGTAAAGTGACAATTTACCTTAGCACCGATCAGCAACGAATTCCGGTGATGATTTCGAATGAAGCCCGCTTCGGATCTCTGATCCTGAAATTGGAATCAGTCAAAAAATCCAATTAATAATACGGTTATATTCCGTTTTTTATTGGATGGATTTTTCTGTCGATGAAATTAAAAATTACATAACTGATACGTTTTCCCTTATCATTGAATTGATATGTCCATCGAGTCTTATGTGAAAGATCCAATTGCAGGGAAGTGATTGTCGGAATTTGAACAATTAACGGATTGATTTGATTATATCTATACCCTGTTACGATATTGTACACGCGATTGTACCGGATCGCAGTTTTTCATTAATATCTTCTGTACAAAAAAACGAAGGTTTTTCCAGGGAGCTGTCAAGAGAATTGATGGTAATCCGATCGTTTGGAAAATGAATGGCTATTTGGTATTTATCGGAAGTATGATTGTGAATGTTGTGCCTTTACCGACAATGCTGTTGACATTGATACTGCCGTTGTGCGCTTCAATAATGCGACGGACAATTGCCAGACCCAAACCAGTACTTTTTTCGCCGCCTGTTGGTCGGACACTGGTTTTACTGAATTCCTTGAAAATTTTTGATATCTCGTTTTCCGGTATTCCCTGACCCTGATCGGCGACTGAAATTTCGACGGATCCATCGGACTTTCGGGCACTGATTGTGACGGTAGTATTGGGAAAAGAAAATTTGATTGCATTGGTTACCAGGTTATCAAGTACCTGCATGATGCGGTTGGAATCAACAGTGATTTCCGGCAATTCTGATTCAATTACCAGCTTGAGTTCAATCTGTTTTTTCTCGGCTAACGATTTGATCATGGATTGGTAGGTATGAAAAAATTTGTGAAGATCGAGTGATTCAAGCTTCAATTCCAGATTGCCGGATTCGATAGCGCTGAAGTCCAGAATATTATGGATGAGATTCAACATGCGATCACAGTTTTTATCCATTGTATTCAGGACTTCACGCTGCTTCTCGTCAATTTCACCCAGATAACCATTTAGAAAAAGAATAATGAAATTTTTAACGACACCAATAGGACTGCGCAGGTCATGGGCGGCGATACCGAGGAATTTATTTTTCAGGTCATTCAACTGAATTAGTTCTTCGACCATCCGGCTTTTCTCAAATATTACCGACAGTTGCCGGGCAATTTTCTGAAATATTTCGACGTGAAGATTTTTGTAAGTATTTATTCCCACGCTGGAAAAGAAAATAAATCCTACTGGTTTATTGGCAGCGATCAGAGGGCAGGTTAGACTGGATTGCATTCCTTCCTCAACGATCAGGCGGGTTGATACCGAATCGGGATGGGAATTCAAGTAGTTGCTCAGATTGTTCAGGATTCTCGGTTTGTTGGTATCGATAATCGTAGCCAGGCTACTGCCTGCAATTGGTGCTGAATATCCATTACTGATTTTAATGATCTTTGCATCTGAACGGGTGCAGCAGGCACGAACAAGTCCTTTCTCGGTATCAATTAAAGCAATGCCGATTCGGTTATAGGATATTAACTCACGAAAGGACTCAAAGACGTGATCTAAAACATCGGTCAGTAACAGGCCGTCATTGATTTTTTCAGTAATGGATGCCAGGGTCTGTTGTTCCTTACAGCGATTTTCGAAAGACTCCCCGACCGCTGAAATTGCCCTGGCGAGTTTTCCATATTCATTAGAACCCTTAATCGTCAGTTCCGGGTGATAATTTCCCCGGATCATTTCTTCCAAAGCGATGATCAATTCATCAAGTCTGCTGTTATCCATGCTTGTGTGTCCTCTTTTGATAGGGAATAGGTGTTTTTGATGTCAGAATCGATTTTTGCCGGTTTTTGGCGTTTATATCTTTGACAACCGATAGTTTTTTCATAGTGAAGGGATCCCGACCAGTGTAGTACATTAGGCTGGAATAAGTGGATGGTAACGGTGTGTAAATCTGAACCTGTTCCGGATTAATGTGAAGTTCCTTTACGGCAAAGGTTTTAAGCAAATGCATATCTTCCTCGGTACAGCCCGGATGGGCGGCGATTAAATAATACGTCAAAAATTGCCGTTTCCCGGCGGATTCTGAAAATCTATCAAATTGTCGCTTAAATTCAAGTAAAGTATCAATTCCCGGTTTACCCATGTGGTCAAGTACGCGTTTCACGCTGTGTTCCGGTGCGATTTTCATCTGTCCGGAAGTGTGATATTCGGCCACGTCTTTGAGGTAAGTTTTTCCATATTTACGATCATCGATAACCATATCAAAGCGAATACCCGAGCCAATGAAGATATGTTTAATACCGGGAATCTGGCGTAATTTTTTTAGCAGATCGATTTGAACATTGTGATAGACCGGCAATTGTGAACACTTTTCGGGATAAAGACAGCGTTTATCTTTGCAGGCGCCGTTTTTCAGTTTTTTGTGACACTCAAAACCGTACATATTGGCGGTTGGCCCGCCGATATCATTAATTGTGCCTCTGAAATCAGGAAGCTCTGAAAGCTGCCGTGCTTCATTCAGAATTGATTGTTCACTACGCCAGCGGATTGTGCGACCTTCATGAACACCGATGGAGCAGAAATTGCATTCCCCGTAACAACCACGATGGGAATTGATGGAAAATTTGATAGTGTCGAGTGCTCTGACCTTACCCTGTTTTGCATAATATGGATGAACACTACGTTCAAAATCCATCGCGTAGATTTCGTCCATTTCTTTCTGATTCAGGTACAATTGGGGTGGATTCTGGACTAGGAAACGGGTACCGATTTTCTGCGTTAATCCGGTGGCATTTAACGGGTCACTGTTCTTATAAAAATCATGGAACATGTCGATAAATGATCTTTTATCATTTGTCACAGTTTCAAATGAAGGTAATATCAGATAATTTTTCGGTACAGAATCGGATATGTAACAGATACCTCTCAGATGACGTGGATCTTTTCCAACTTGGATTGTATCTGCCAGTTCCACAATGGTCCTTTCAGCCATACCGTATATTAAGAAGTCGGCTTTAGCATCAAAAAGAATCGGACGGCGCAATTTGTCGGACCAATAATCGTAATGGGTAATTCGTCGCATGCTGGCTTCGATTCCGCCCAGAACGATCGGGACGGTGTTTTTAAAATGTTGCCGGATCAGATTTGTGTAAAGAATAACTGCTCGATCAGGGCGGCGGTTATTATAAGCACCAGGCGTATAATCATCCTGTTTGCGATACTTTTTCAGGGCGGTGTAATTGGCGACCATCGAATCGATGCTGCCGCCGGTGACACCCCAGAAGAGTCTCGGTTCACCAAGGCGGGTGATATCTTTTTCGCTGTTTATATCCGGTTGGGCAATAATGCCAACTTTATAACCGTTTTTTAACAGTATTTTTCCAATGACGGCAATTCCGATTTGCGGGCTGTCGATATAGGTGTCACCGGTAATCAGGATTATATCCAGTTGAGACCAATTGTGTTGCTCAAGCTCTTCAGGTGTTGTTGGAATAAACATTGAAGTAATATAAAATTTAAAATTTCAAATTATAATTTATTATTTGCTGAGATTCCGGCCAAAAATCCGGTGGAAAAAGCAGCCTGGAGATTATATCCGCCGGTGTCAGCATCAATGTCCATGACTTCTCCGGCAAAGTACAGTTTGCTGACCAATCGGGATTCCATCGTTTTCGATTGAATTTCTTTGACACTGACACCACCGGCTGTTATAATGGCTTCTTCAATGGGACGATAGCCACTTATGGTGAACCGAAAATCTTTCAACCAATTGCGAAGTGTCTGTCTTTCTTTTAATGTAATATTACTGATAATTTTATCATGAGGAATACGGGTCAGATCGATACAGACCGGAATCATACTACTGGGCAGCAGGGATTTCAATAAGGTCTGGTACTGCTGTTTGGAATGTTCCCTGAAATCCCGCAGCAACCGGGCATCAAGTGTGTTATAATCTAGTGCTGGTTTCAGATCAATGGATATTTCAACGACTGATTTTTGATCGAGTGCATCGACGGCCTGCCGGGAAAGGGTCAGGATAATTGGCCCAGTCAGACCAAAATGGGCAAACAGCATTTCACCGAATTCTTCGGCCTGTTTCTTTCCGTTGACCCATAGCGATGCCGTAACATTTTTCAGGCTGAGACCCTGAAGTCGCCGGGCATTATTACTGGCGGTTTCAAGGGGAATCAATGCCGGACGAATATTTACAATGTTATGACCGACTTCATGGGCCAGTTTATAACCATCACCGTTGGAACCGGTTCGGGGATAACTTCTACCGCCGGTGCACAGGATTACGGCATCAGCTGCGAAACGATCTTTTCCGTTGGATTGTACATCGACTCCGGAAATGTTATTGTCCCGAACAAGCAATTTGGTGACTGAATTTCCGGTTTTAATTTGACAGCCGGTTTTTCCCAGCCAGCGGATCAAGGCTTCGGTGACAATCGGTGCGCTTTCACATTCAGGAAAGACCCGGTTGCCTCGCTCGACGATCGTCGTGATCCCATTTTGTAATAGCAAATTCCGGAGATCATTGACGAAGAAGCTGTAAAATGCGGGTTTCAAAAACCGCCCGTTTTTTCCAAAATGGTGGATGAATTCATCAATGCTGGCTTCATTTGTCAGGTTACAACGGCCTTTGCCGGTAATTCGGAGTTTGCGGCCAAGGCGCTCCATTTTTTCAAACAGTAGAACTTTTTTACCGCGCAGTGCAGCCTGACCGGCAGCCATGATTCCCGCCGGGCCTCCGCCAATGACTATTATATCGTATTTATTGTTTGTATTCATCGCTGCATAGCTTGGGCGAAAAAAAGTTGCGATGCAAATAAAAAAACTTCCGCGCTGTTGCCGGATTTTTTGGATTATAATGAACTGATCCCGGTTGACCTATCTGATTATTTTATCGGGATCTTGTTTCCAGATTATATAGGAATAGGCGAAACGAACAATAACGATTCCAAACACGGAGCAAAGCAAAATAGTCATGGTTATTTTACCGGCGCTCAGCAGACTACCCGTAACAATTTCAGAATCTGGCGTCGGGTTGGATCAGACAAGGTCATGTAAATCTGGTTCATTTCAACACTCATTTTTTATTATGAGCCAGCAGGCTAAGAACACAATATATTTAGCTGTATGGCAAAAAATATTTACACATTTTGGAAATATTGTTCAGAAAATGGTATCTGTCAGACTGAATGTTGGAGGAGAAATGCTTTAAATTCAGGGAAATTTTTTGACAGATTTAATGTCTGGATTTTACGATTCAGAAAGTCTGCAAGCCTCGCAGGTATTTCAATTCTGTCCTGAATAACCGGCTCAATGATATTTTTGAATTTCGCCGGATGGGCGGTCTCGAGAAAAATACCTGCGTCAATTTTCGGATGTTTCAAAAGATATTCTTTTATTCCGAGATACCCGACTGCACCGTGAGGATCAAGGATATAACCGGTGTTTTTCTTTACTGCAGAAATTGCCTGGCGTGTTTCATCGTCGCTAAGATAGATGCCGTGAATATCTGACTTAATTCTTTTCCATGAAGAATCATACAAATCCAGAATCCTTGAAAAATTACTTGGACTGCCCACATCCATGGCATTGGATATGGTCGGAATTGATGGTTTTGGTCTATAAAGCCCGCTGTCCAGATAATCCGGTACGATATGATTGATATTCGTTGCGGCAATGAAACGCTGAACCGGAAGCCCCATCCGTTTAGCGATCAAGCCGGCAGTCAAATTACCAAAATTGCCACTGGGCACGGAAATCGCGATCTGCTTTGATTGGAAATTAGCAATTTGACGAAGGGCATTAAAATAATAAAAAGTCTGGGGAATCAAACGGGAGATATTGATAGAGTTTGCCGACGTCAGCATCCGTGATTTTTTAATACCCGGATCAACGAATGCAGTTTTGACTAAATGCTGGCAATCATCAAATGTGCCATTGACTTTTAGCGCAATGATATTTTCACCAAGTGTGGCGATTTGTTTTTCCTGGATTGCGCTGATCTTGTTGGCGGGATAGAGGACGATGACATTGATTCCCGGTACCTGGAAAAACCCGTTAGCAACAGCGCTGCCGGTATCACCGGAGGTGGCCACAAGAATTGTTAATTCCCTGTCAGAATCTTTAACCAGATAGGCCATCAATCGGGACATAAAGCGGGCGCCTACATCCTTAAACGCCAGGGTTGGTCCATGGAAGAGTTCCAGGGTTTTTATATGGTCTTCAATGTCCACAAGCGGGGTGTCAAAGTTGATTGCATGATTGATCATATCCCAGAGGATCTGGTGAGGAATATCTTCCCCGATAATAATTTTAGCGACTTCGAAGGAAAGAGTCTGGTAATCCAATGTATATAATGAATTAAAGAATGACGTTGGCAATTGTGGAATGGATTCCGGCATGTACAATCCGTTATCCGCTGGCATTCCGCCCAGAACTGCATCCCTGAGGGATACAACGTTGGTTTTATCCGCAGTGCTGTAAAATTTCACAATTTATTCTTTCTCATCAATGATCCGGGCACCGGTCCGATTGATTTTTGAAATATATACCTGGTATTCGACGGTGTTTCGGGAAAAAACCGAACCCATTGAAGCAGCGATTTTCCGTACTTTTTTCAGTGAAGATGACAATGCGAAAATAGACGGTCCTGAGCCGGATATGCTGCAACCAATCGCACCTGCATCAAGTGCTGATTGCTTGAGCTCATCGAAATGCGGAATCAATCGCGCTCGCCGTGGTTCAATAATGTAATCCGCTAATGAACGACCGATCAGTTCCAGATCCTTTTTGAACAATCCGGCTACCAGTCCGGCGGT
>JAFGXZ010000229.1 GCA_016936335.1 Fidelibacterota bacterium | reverse complement strand
GGCTCGATCGGTATCGGTGCCGGCCAGATGTCGCGGGTTGATTCAATGAAGATCGCTATTCGGAAAGCCGAAGAAGCCGGTCTTCAGTTGCATAATACGATTATTGCATCCGATGCGTTTTTTCCTTTTCGGGATTCTATCGATCTTGCGGCAAAATACGGGATTGCAGGTGTTATTCAACCGGGTGGCAGTATCCGGGATGAAGAGGTTATCAATGCCTGTGACGACTATGGTATGTTTATGCTGTTTACACATAAACGAGTTTTTAAACATTAATAACTGGAGCATATATGGGATTTTCGTTTTTTAATATTTTTGGCGGTGACATTGCGATTGATCTGGGTACGGCGAATACTCTGATCTACATGAAGGGTAAAGGTATTCTTCTAAATGAACCGAGTATTGTCGCCCGTTCGACTCATGATGGTGAAGTTCTGGCGGTGGGCAGTGATGCCAAGGAGATGCTTGGAAAAACTCACCGTGATATTACGACAATTCGTCCCTTGAAAGACGGTGTTATAGCGGATTTTGAAATGTCCGATGCTATGATCCGGGGTTTTATCCGTAAAATCAATATGAGCCGGATTGCCCGCCCGCGAATTGTCATTTGTATTCCTTCGGGGATTACGGAAGTTGAAAAACGGGCCGTCAGGGATTCTGCTGATCGCGCGAATGCCCGGGAAGTTTACCTGGTCGAGGAACCGGTGGCTGCTGCGATCGGGATTGGTATTGACATTTCCAAACCTGTTGGTAATATTATTGTCGATATTGGCGGCGGAACAACAGAAATAGCGGTGATCGCATTAAACGGTATTGTGACAAAACAAGCCATCCGGGTTGCCGGTGATGAAATGGACGAAGCGATTATCCAGTATTTCAAAGCGGAACACAACCTGCTGATCGGTGAAAGAACCTCCGAATGGATCAAATGCACCGTAGGCTCGGCCATGCCGATCAACGATACAACGATTGCGGTGAAAGGCCGCAGCCTGGTAGCCGGTATTCCAAAAACCATTGAAGTGTCATCGGTTGAAATTCGGGAATGCCTGAAAGATACCATTGACCTGATTGCCCAGGCGATTAAACAGGCGTTGGAAATGACGCCGCCGGAATTATCGTCGGACATTCTGGACAGAGGTATTATCCTGACCGGCGGTGGCTCACTATTGAAAGGTTTGGACCAGCGAATCCGTGTGGAGACAGATTTACCAGTTAATGTTGCCGAAGAACCGCTGCTTTCAGTTGTCAAGGGAACCGGAATCATTATTGAGGATTTAGATAAGTATAAAGAAGTCCTAGTGTAGTTTTGATGTGGAGAAAAATCTTATCCATTCTTTTCGATTTCTATGATTATCTTCTACTGATTTTACTCATATTTATTTCGTTTTTAATCCTTTTCATGAATGAAGCGCCCGAAGTAAGATCTTTCCAGGGGGATGTGGCGGATGTTTTCTACTTTATCCATTTTCCCGGAATCTGGCTGAATGAATTGTCTGGATTATTAAAGGAAAATGAGTCATTGACCCAGGAAAATCTGCAGTTAAAATTGCAAAATGTTGAGTTTAAGGAAGCCTATTTAGAAAACCGCCGCCTGAAAAAGATGCTTGGTTTTATGGATAGTACGACCTTTAAAATCGTTCCTGCGAAAGTCATTAACCGGGGAACAACGCCGATTGCCAATTCCATTTTGCTGAATGTTGGCAGAAATGAAGGAATCACCCCTAATCTTGCAGTAATCTCAACAAAGGGGATTATTGGGAAAACGATTGCGGTTGGTGACAAAACTACACAATGTCAGATTTTTACGGATGTAAATTTTCGTTTGAGTGTTAAATTTCAAAATTCCAGAGTACTGGGGATTGTGATGTGGCAATCCGATGGTTCAGCGATTGTTAGGGAGATTCCAAATACAGCTGAGATACACCCAGGGGAGTTAGTATTGACTTCCGGTTACAGTAAAATATATCCGCCAAATATTATTATTGGAGAGGTTGTTGAAATTTATCACGCAGAAAACGAGCCGTTTCAATCAGCCATTATTCGCTCCAGTGCCGAAATCAACACTATAGAAGAAGCTTTTGTAATTCTTACGTACTGATTATGAAGAAGTTTTTATTATTAATTGGATTCAGTTTACTGGCAATTCTTTTACAGCTGGTTGTAGCACCCTGGTTTTCGATCCAGGGCATTAAACCTGATTTTGTTCTGGTGCTGATTATATTTGTCGCGATTCAATATGGACGGGTTCACGGTCAGCTATACGGTTTTGGTCTTGGATTACTCATCGATATGATCGGTATTGGTTCATTCTTAGGGCTATCGGCGTTGGTAAAAACAATTGCCGGTTTTCTGGCCGGCTACCTGAAAGGCCGCCGAAATCGGTTCAATAGCTTTACATTTTATACCTTTACATGTTTTATTATTTTTCTGCACTACTTGATTTTTTTTCTGATCAATTTTCATTCAACCGATTACTCGATTCAATTTTTAGTTGTCCGCTATGTTCTACCGGAAACTATCTACACCTCGGTTATATTTATTATATTTGATTATATTTTGTCCTTAGATGATAATTAAAAATGTTCTATTTACAGAATAATGCAACATCGCTGCACCGCAATCTGCTAATATTAGCGGTTTTCAGCCTGTTTCTTATTTTGGGTATCAGGCTTTATCAATTACAAATAGTGGATTATAATCGATTCGCTGGAATTGCAGAATCAAATCGAATCCGGGTTGTCACACAGCCCGCACCGCGGGGTATAATTTATGATCGTAACGGACAGATCATTGTCGATAACAAATCCCAGTACAATGTCAACCTGATTCCCTTTGAAGTTGCTAAAAATGATTCGGCATTCAGTTTGTTAAGTGACATCCTAAATATTCCGGAATCCGAAATTCAGCGGCGGGTGAAAAAGAATTGGCGTGGAAATTTTCTGCCGTTGAGAATTGCAGAGGACATTGATTTTGAAACTCTATCGGAGCTGGAAGAACGTCGGCTAGAACTTCCCGGTGTCATGTATTCCCTCGAACCGATTCGGTCGTTTCCCCGTCAGGCTCATCTGAGTCATGTGCTGGGTTATCTACGGGAAATTGATAAAGATGATCTGCAGATGATAAAAAATTACGGGTATCGACCGGGAGATTTGGTTGGCTGGAAGGGTGTTGAGCGGGAATATGAAAGTATTTTGCGCGGTAAACGGGGATTTGATTATGTTCAGGTCAATGTTCATGGCCAGGAAGTTGGGAAAGTTCAGGATCGGCACAGTGTGGAAACTCAGTTTGGTAACGATCTGTATCTGACTATTGATATAGGGCTTCAGGCCTATGCGGAACAGCTACTTGAAAATAAAAAGGGCGTAGCGATTGTAATGGATGCCAAGACCGGGGAAATCCTTACGACCGTCAGCAAACCTGACTATTCTCCCGGCCTATTTTCTGGTATTGTTGAATCCAATGTCTGGAACGAGTTATTGAACGATACCGAACGTCCGTTGTTTGACCGGGCTATTCAGGGCACCTATCCGCCGGGGTCCACTTATAAAATTGTCGCTGTTCTCGCCTCTCTCGAAGAAAATATTCTTGCCCCTGAAGCGACCGTCCGTTGTCGCGGTGTATATAAATTAGGACGCCGTGATTTCAAGTGCTGGAAAGAGGGCGGTCATGGACGGATGAATTTATTTGATGCCATTGTTAATTCATGTAATGTCTATTTTTATACTCTGGTTCGAAAAATGGATGTCAATTTGTGGGCCAGGTATGGAAAAAAATTTCGATTTGGAGAACTGACAAAAGTTGATTTATACGGTGAATCCCAGGGAGTATTGCCGGATGAACCCTTTCTGGATAAAAAATATGGTAAAGGGGGCTGGTCTGAGGGAAATAAATTAAATCTTGTGATTGGCCAGGGAGATTTACTGGTGACTCCTTTACAGATGGTGCGGTTTACCGGGGCTCTGGCGACCCATGGAAAACTGGTGACCCCACATGTAGGATTACAATACATGGAACATGGGACCAGTCGTTTTCATCCGCTTTCATTTTCTTCAGCGGATTCCATTCAGAGTATTTCCGCTTCATCCTGGGAATTCGTTGAAAAAGCAATGTATGATGTGATTAATTCGTCAACGGGTACCGGGCGGGCTGCCAAAGTGCGTGGACTGGACGTGTATGGAAAAACCGGAACCGCTCAAAACCCCCATGGCGAAGCACATTCATGGTTTATCGGTTATTCAAAAGAGGGCGGTCGAACCCTTGCTGTAACGGTCCTGATTGAACAAGGTGGATCAGGAGGTGGTGAAGCCGCAGTGACAGCCAGAAAGATTTTCAGTTATTGCCATAAAAATCTACCGGTTGAAACGGGCGAGAAAGAGGTTGCAGTCCGGTGAAAAAAACAATTCAGATTGGCAGTTCCATATCAACCAGCAATTTTTTAATTGTATTTACGGTATTTTTACTTTGTATGGCCGGTTTGATGGCATTGTACAGTGCATCTCTACATGTGGAAGCATCATTTTTCAAAAAGGTTATTGGAAAACAGCTGTTATGGATGATACTCGGTATAATCGTAATGTTTGCCGTATTCCTGCTCCAAAAAAAAATTCTATTTGATGGCGCCTATATATTTTACTGGATCGGTATTGCTCTAATCGTATTGCCCTATTTTTTTGGCAGCTCTGCTGCGGGTACAAACCGCTGGTTTGTGCTTGGCCCATTTCATTTTCAGCCGTCGGAATTTATGAAAATCCTGGTAATTATTACCGTGGCCCGGTACTTGTCCGGAAGTGATCTGATTATTTCGGATTTCAAATCGTTAATTGTCCCTCTGCTTCTGGCGCTGCTGCCTATGGGAATTGTACTAAAACAGCCGGACCTGGGTACATCCATCATCTATTTTATGCTGGTTTTTCCCATGTTAATCTGGGCGGGCGCCCGGATGTATCACCTTTTTATCATTTTGGCACCGATTATCAGTATTATAACTGCGTTCAATTTTTATAGTTTTTTTATCTGGGTTTTACTATTAATCGTAATTTTCTATTTTAGTAAAGAAAGAATCTGGGTCGCAGTCATACTTTTCGTTTTTAATCTGTCTCTGGGTTTTTTGACACCGGTTCTTTGGAATCGTCTGAAACCGTATCAACAAAACCGGATCATGACATTGTTCAATGTAAACGTTGATCCTCAGGGCTCGGGATATCAGGTCATTCAGTCACAGGTAGCGATTGGATCCGGAGGACTCTTTGGTAAAGGAATCGGTAATGGGACTCAGACTCACTTGAAGTTCCTGCCTGAGCAGCATAACGATTTTATTTTTTCCGTTGTCGGTGAGGAATATGGTTTTGTGGGGGTCATCGTCGTCCTGCTCTTGTTTTTCATGCTGATATCTTTGTTAATAAGTGTTGCTTATCGCCTGCGCGACCGATTCAGTTCCCTGGTGGTGATTGGAGTGACGAGTGTCTTGTTTTTTCATGTCTTTATTAATATTGCCATGACGGTGGGGCTTTTACCGGTTACGGGATTGCCGCTACCATTTTTAAGTTACGGCGGTTCTTTTATAATCAGTTGTTTTATAATGATTGGACTGATATTTAATATTAGCCTGGAACGTCGCCGCTAAATGCCTAAATTAAAGTAAATTACCATTTGTTTTTTCGACGAAATATCGTAGCTTTTGCTGCTGGATTTTGTGTCCAATTTTTATTAGAAGAACTATTATGAAAAACAAAAAATTGCTCTTAAGTATCGTATCCATTGCAGGTGTTTGCCTGCTTTGTTTGGTTTTTGAGAATCCTGTAACCGCCAAGCCAAAAACAACGGATGTTGTCCCAAATGAGGAGTTAACCAAACTTCAGACCCAGATTGGTGACATTGAGCAGAAGCTGAATAAAACAGTTAAATTGGTAAACAGTTTGTCTGGTAAAGTCAAAGATCTGGGCAATGTTAAGGCTGCTCCGGATAATTATGGCACTAAGATCAGCCAACTGGATAGTGCTCTGCATGTTCTGGAGTCAGTGACAGCG
>JAFGXZ010000228.1 GCA_016936335.1 Fidelibacterota bacterium | reverse complement strand
GGATTGGGTGCTCAGATTTTGAAAACCACCCTGGAAAAACTATACAGGAAATACAAAGACAATCCAGATGTATTGATCGTTGGGGTAATCCATGATGAAATTATTATCGAGTGTACACCGCAAATGCAATTGGATGTTGCCAAAAGTCTCCACGACTTGATGCGTGTAGAAGTTAATGGATTACTGCCAGTTATTTTAACGGCGTCGCCTGAGTATGGATTACATTCTCTATCCAAGAATGAAAAGGGGATCACCTATATTCCTTAACGAGCGTACAGATTAGAATATCTGTTTTGACATTTACAGCGCCTATGAGCGTGATTAACCCTCCACTATGAGGGTGCTATGAAAAGCAGCGAAAAAGAAACTGAGAAATATTGTCCCCACTGTGGTTCTAACCTGGAACGACATTTAAGTGTGGAATCTGTTGAGGAATTATTGGATTTGAAAGAGGATTGTATTCGAAAATGGATCCGCGAAGGGAAATTGAAGGCTGTGAAAATAGGTAGATCCGTTCGGATTCCTCAAAGCAGTTTAGTAGAGATGATAAAACCAATAAATTCATTGAAAGACCGGGTGGATGCTTTAATGAAAACTTTGGTTTAAATCTGGAATAATTCTGTTTAATACTTTAAATTATTAGGAAAGTTTTATATGCCAATTAGACCATTTACTTCAGCAAAAAGCCATAAGAATATTTATGAATATTGGGATTCAATAGCCAAGCAGAAAATCACTTGTGCCGGATTTACTATAGATTTGGTTAATTCGGCCACTGGTGAAAGGGTTCGGAAACGGATTTATGATGAATACCTTGTTGTTAAAGAACTCGAGAAACGTTTAATAGATGAAATTGATCAGGGTGTAAATATTCCAAAGAAGATTAAAAGAGGTGCTGCTAGTAATCTTTCTGAAATATATGCAAAGTATAAAAAATACTATGAGAATATTCCGCCCGAATTTAAAGAATCAATATGCGAATCAACCATTAAGCGAATGGGAGTTGCTATCGATGGCTTTATTAAATCTGTTGGTGATATTCCCATTACGAAAATAGATGAGAATATAATTAATGAATATAAATTGGTACGCTTTGAAAAGGTCAAGGCCACTACTCTGAATACAGATATCAGTCATTTGAAAGTATTATTTAATTGGTTGATCCGCCGGGATTTAGTTGATGAAAATCCATTTAAGAATACTACAAAATTAAATACGGAAGACCTTAGAATCCGTGTACTTGATATTGATGAGTGGCAGAAGCTGATGAAAGTCTGCAAGGATAGTATCGAAGATTTGGCTTTAATTTTACTCTATATTTTTACAGGGGCTCGTAAAAGTGAAATCTTGAGACCGAAATTTACGTGGGATGATATCGATTTTGTGAATAAAAAGATCCATCTCCGACACCGTAAAAGGAGAAAGAAATCAGAACAAATTTTACCCGATACATTGCTCGAAATACTGGGCGAGCTAAAAAAACAGAGCGATAGTGAGTATCCATTTCCCTATGATGGCTCATGTGTCTACAGAAGAATAATCCAATTATATAAGGATGCCGAGATAGTAATTACCCGGGAAGGGTATGAGAACTTAGATGTGCATAGCTTAAGAAAATCTGCCGGGTCATTTTTAATGTATTCAGGAACCTCGTTGTTTGATGTCAAAGAATTTTTAGCACATTCTTCGGTATCAACAACAGAAAAGCATTACATCAGCGGCTCAGATGGGCGTTCAAAAGATGTTGCAGATACCCTAAATACACTCCTCTTGCATGATTTCCGTAAAAATGGTGACAGAAAAGTCGATGGAAACGATAGTGCTTCGACGACAGGCTCTGCAAAAACGGTGACAGAAAATGGTGACAGAACCGTACCAAACAGTACCAAACAGTACCAAAACGGTGACATTGATGGCATTGATATCGACATGTTAATCGATGCTTTAAATGACTATAAAAACAGGTGTTTAGAGGTGGAAAAAAGTAGTAGCGGAGCAGGGATTCGAACCCCGGACACGCGGATTATGATTCCGCTGCTCTAACCGACTGAGCTACTCCGCCATTCAACAAGCGGCGAAATTTAATAAATCCAAATCCCGTATACAATATTTAATTCCAGAGTCTTTTACTATCTTCTGTCATATTGAAAATTTTCCGGTTGCAATTTCTATCTGTGATGCCCAAATTCACTCCCCAGGAATGGTTCTTTAAAAATTGCAGTATGGAGAGAAAATGAATTTAGTTCTGAAAATGATTCTGACAGTTGTTCTGAATGTACTAATATTATTCGCCGGTCAGGAGGATAAACCCGATTGGGTCGGCGGTTTTCCCGACGGATGTACCTCGATTACGATTGGGAATAAAGCCAGTGCCGATGGTTCCGTGATGACGTCCCACACCTGCGACAGCCATCGGACGCGCAGCTGGCTGGACATTATCTCGGCACAGGATCACAAAAAGGGAACTACGCTGACACTGGTCAAACGTGCACCCTACGATTCGCTGGCAATGCCGACCTATCACTATCTGCCGGTTGGTGAGATTCCACAAGCGGCGCATACTTATGCGTTTATCAATACCGCTTATCCCTGCATGAATGAAAAACAGCTGGCCATCGGTGAATCCACTTTTGGCGGACGTGAATCCTTGCACGAGCCGGATTTGAACCAGATCGATTGCCAGCAATTGGTGCGCCTGATGCTGGAGCGCTGTGAATCCGCCCGCGGAGCGATTCGAATGGCAGGTGAATTGTTATCAAAATATGGCTGGAACGATGAAGGCGAGTGCCTGACAATTGCCGATACAAAGGAGGTCTGGCATTTCGAGGTAGTCGGTCCCGGAAAAGGTAACAAAGGCGCAATCTGGGTGGCCCAACGGGTTCCTGATGATCATATTTCTGTCAATGCCAATGGCAGCCGGATTCGACAGATCGATTTAAAAAAGCCCGATTTCTTCATGGCGTCGAAAAATGTCTTTCAGGTCGCCCAGGACAGTGGCTGGTGGAATCCCAATAATGTTTTGTTTGAATGGGTCTATGCCTACGCCCCGGAAAGCCGCCAATCCTATGCCGCCCGGCGCCGGGAATGGCGGGTATTTGACCTGACAGCACCGTCCTTGGGACTGCATCCAGATGCAGAAAATTTTCCCTTTTCCGTTAGACCGGACAGCCTGATCACAATGGCTAAAATGGTCTCCATGTTTCAGGACTGGTACCAGGGTACGGAGTTTGACATTGTGAAAAACATCAAGTGGGAAAACCCTGAGACCGGGAAGTATGAAATTTCGCCACTGGCGAATCCCTGGATGCCCTACGATATGTTGCCATTATTTAAGATCAATGGCGGTTGGGGCAAACTGGGTGAACGTCAGATTGCCCGCTGGTACACAATGTATGCCACGATCACCCAATCCAGGGACTGGTTGCCCGATGAGGTGGGCGGCGTGGTCTGGCT